>JACRPK010000011.1 GCA_016214005.1 Candidatus Wolfebacteria bacterium | reverse complement strand
TACCGATATCTTATCGCATCGTTATAGATATTGATAAATCCATTGATACCGGTATATTTGCAATGTATTTTATTGAAAAACTCCATGAATCGGCGAAATTCTAGGGCTTCATAGAGTGCAAGATGTATGTGAGGTTATGCATATTACTTTCAAATCTATGCAAAATTATCACTATTTTTAAATTGGTAGACTCCAGAAATCCCGCACATATTATAAAATTTATAAATTTTCTATAATTGTTTTAACTTTATCTTCCACTTTAAAAGATTTTAAAATAATCTCTCCGATTTTTTTAGCTTTTTGTTTATCGCCAAAATTATAATAACTATTGAAAAGACCAAAAATAAATATCGGTCGGCCTGGGCTATATTTTAATCCTTCTTGATATAAATAAATGCTTCTTTGGCGATATTCTGGGCTATTAAATTTATTAGCCGCTATTTCATAAACCGTTGCCAGAGCATAAATATTTTGAGATAAATTAAATCCCTTGCCGCTTTTTAAAAATGGGTTCATAACACCATCGACATTGTTAAATAAAACATTTGCAACTTGCTCATCTAATTTTTGGCTGCTAATTAAATTCACTAAAATATTTAAATAACCAGAAATGATTTCTTCCTGGCCAATCGGAGAATAATAATCAAAAACTTTTTCAAAGATTTTATTAAATTCTTCAAGAGATTTTATTTTTGGCAAATCCCGATAAGCATTGATATACATTTGCGATTTTGCAAGCGGCAGATAAGCGCCCAAATAAAACATTCCCAACGTTAAAATTGTTATTATAAAAGCGATTATTATTTTGAACTCATTGTTATTTTGATTCATTTTGAGATTTTTGTTCATATTCATAAATAATTTTAAATTTAGAATTTCAAATTTTAATTAAATGATTTAATTTCTGAATTTTTATTTAATGTACTAATAATTTTACCGAAAATAAAAGTTAATTCTTGTGCTTCTTCCCATAATTTCTTTATCTCTTCTTTCTTCTCTAAATCACAGCTCGCCATCATTCTTAACCAATGTTTAGTTTCTTGAGATTCTTTTTTACAAATATGAATTTTGTTTTTAAAATCTTTTCTAGAACTTGCGCCATTAGCTTCCATATAATTTGCTCCAATACTAGTTGCCGAACGAATAAGTTGATTTACAATGGAATTATTGATTGAATTTTGTTTTATAGTCTTACAAAATTTTATTACACTCTCACCAAATTTAGCAGTTTTTTCCTCTAAATTATAATTATTTGTTAATTTTGTCATTTAAAATTTAAAATTCTGAAATTTATAACTGGCGAATGCCAGAAATATAAATAAATTTATATAAATTGGCAAAACATCAAAAAGCACCAATCCCTGAATTAGATAGGCTATCGGCAAAGCAAACAATAATGCGTTTCTAATTATTAATAATTTATTGTCAGAAATAACGGCTTTTTTAAAAAATTGCCAATAATAAACAAGAAAAATTCCAATAAAACTCAAAAGTCCGATAATACCAGTCATTACAAGATAATCAAAGAAAATATTATGAGCCCTATCATACCAAACCTCAAAAGCCGGATCATAATGTTTTTCAAAAGCCGCTGTGAAATTTTCCGGTCCCCAGCCTAAAATCGGTCTTTCTTTAAAAGCAATAATTGATTGTTTCCACAATAATAATCTTGTTTTGGCAGTTTCAGTGTTAAGGGTTATATCTAAAATTCTGTTGCCGCCGCCTTGTTCCCGGCAAAACGGCATCAAATCAATTGATTGGCGATATTTAATGGCAAATGTTCCCAATATAACTAAAAATGATATTAAAAAAAGAACAAACCAGCGGTGTTTTTTATCGGGTAAAGTAAAAAATAAATATCCCAAAAACGCCAAAATTCCCATCCCCATGCCCAAAACCGCGCCACGCGTCTGACTTAATAATAAGAAAATAAAGAATAAAATCGCCAATCCAAGCCAAAGCCATTTTTTGCCTGCCGGCAAGCTAATTTTTCCAATATTCCAATCGCTAATTGCCAAATAAAGGCTGTAAAAAATAGCAAAGATCATATAAGTGCCAACATATGCCGGATTACCCAAGGAGCCAGAAAATCTTAAACAAAGGTTTTGTCCCACAAAATTAGCAAAACCAAAACTTCCCAAAATTCCATAACCAATCACAAGCAAAGCGGAAACAGAAGAAATAACAAACATTTTCCGCCAAGCCGATTCGCTTTCAAATAATAAAACCATTAAAAAGAAAAAAATGAAAAAATGAATTATTTGCAATCCGCCTTCGCCGCGCTCAAAATTAGACCAAAAAGAAGCAGCCGGATTATATCCGAAAAATCCGGATAAAAGATAAAGAAAAACAAAAATTGAAATAATAACAGCCAAGGGCTGCTTAAAAAAATTTTTAATCTTTGATCCAAAATCTTGAATTTCGCCACTAGCCCACGCCCAAACAAAAAATATCAAAGCTAAATCAATAACCGCCCTGAAAAAAGCGTATTTACCGACAATAAAAGGAAATAATGTTCCCCGATAAACAATAACCGCGCTAAAAGGCGCGAGATAAAGAAAAAATTTTGATATTTTTAAAAAATTAATATTTGCCATTATCGTTGCCTGTCAACTTCTTTAAGTAAATTAATTATACGTTTGTCTTGCGGCCAATATTGTAAAATATTTTTACCAATATTTTCAACTGCTTCATTGTCATTGTGAAGATAATATAAAGAAAATAATCCATATAAGGCGGGCGGAAGTTTTGGTCCAATTTTCAATGAGGTTAAATAATAATCAACTGATTTCCTATAATCGCCTTCATTACCATAACGCTCCCACATAATACTATATATTTTTGCCATTGGCATCAACTGCCGAACATCATTTTTATCTATTTTATCTTCAATAAAATCAACAAATAATCTCATAATTTGTTCTGGTTGATTTTGTTGATTAGAAATTAAATTTCTAATGTTGTCAACTAAATAAAGAGAAATTTCTTTGTTGCTAATTGGAGAATAAATATTGTAAATATTATTAAACCTATCTTTAAAATCTCCAACTGTATGAGGCTTATTCATATCAGCCGTATAGGCCATAGCTTTTAAATAAGGGAATATGCTTCCATAAATTATAGATAGAATCGCAAAAATGATGCCTATTATTGAAACAATTTGATAATTTAAAATTTTTTGATCCTTATTAATTTTTTGGCTCTTCCCATTATTCTTTATTATAATAATTGTGGAATTAAAAATATAATAGACAAAAGCAAAAAACATAAAAAGATTTATATAAACTGGCAAAGTATCAAAAAGAACCAATCCTTGAACTAAATAAGCAATGGGCAAAGAAAACACTAAAGCGCGCGCCGGTAACGGCAATGATAAAAATCTATTTTGCGAATGCTCAAACTTTCCAGCGCTATTTTGATTATTTTCCGCTACTTGTTTTTTGAATTTCCTAAAAATAAAAAAATAAAAAGTCCCAAATATTGAAGCATAGGAAAAAAATCCCAAAATACCAGTCTCCGACAAATAATCAAAAATAACGCTATGCGCGCGATCAAACCATGAAAATTCCCTGCTGGAGGGAATAAGCGGATTATAATAATCGGTATTAAAATTCTCTTCAAAAACCCTTAAAAAATTTTCAGGGCCATATCCTAAAATTGGCCTTTTTTTAAAACCATCCCATGCCATTTTCCAAACAACAATACGATCATGAAATGTTTGCGTATTAACAGAAATATCAAAAATTCTGGAAAAAGGAAGTTTTTTTATCTCTTCAGAGTCTTTAAGCTTAACTCCTAAGCTAAAAATTAAGATCAATGAGGCAATAAAAATAATTGATATTTTTCTAATTTTTTTAGCGGTAAATATTAAATACAAAAGAAAAGCGATTGCGGCGGCAATAAGCCCCAAAACCGCGCCCCTTGTCGCGGCTGCCAAAAAAGCGCCAAAAAAAATTATTATTGGAACAAGAATGATTATGTTGCCGAATAATTGTGATCTCTGGCGATATTTAGTAAAAAAAATATATAAAGCATAAAAAATTATAAAAATGAGGTATGCGGCGACATAGGCGGAATTTCCTATCGCGCCCCCAAAACGAAAACCAGGATCAATAAATAGCTGCCCAAGAAATCCATTAATTCCAAACCCAGCTAAAATTCCGTAACCAATCATAATAAAAGCCGCAACAATAGAACAACTAAAAATTTTTATCCACTGCCCTTCTTCAAAGAACATCGTCGCCAAAAGCAAGAAAAAAATATAAAAGTGGATTATTTGCAACCCTCCTTCGCCGCGTTCAAAATTAGACCAAAAAGAATTTGCCGGATCAACGCCAAAAAATCCGGCTAAAATAAACATTAAAACAAAAAGTCCGACAACAATAGCAATCGGAGATTTTAAAACATTTTTTAATTTTTTTATATATTGTTCAGCCTCTTGCGGCGATCCTAAAATTCCCAATAAAAAAAATATTAAGGCTAAATCAATTGTTGTCCGAAACCAAACATATTTGCCAATAATAAAAGGAAAAATTGTCGCCTGGGAAACAATCGTTGCGGCAAAAACCGAAACGTATAAAAAAAACTTGGATAGCCTAAAATAAAATCCCATATAAATTAAGTATAACTAAAAATAATGCAAAAACAAAAAAGACCCTTCCGGGTCTTTTTTGTTGCGATTATATGCTATCGCTAAACCCAAATTCAGGTTAGCTTCCAGTCGGATAAGTCACAGACGCAGTGAAAGGCGTAGTAACCGCTGATGAAGGCAAGCTAGCAGAAGCGCCATTACCATCAAGAGCGTCGGTAAACGCAATGTCGGTAGTAGTATTTATCTGAGCGCTAAGTCCTTGCGCAATATTAGCAGTCGCCGCAACCGCATGAGTGCCCGGGTCAATAGAAATTGTGAAAGTTCTTGATTGACCAGCAGCAGTAAGCTGAATACCAGCTGTGCCTGTTCCAAAACTCCAAGTCGCGGTACAAGAACCATTGCTTGAGCAAGCTGTGCTTGTCGCGCTGCCAGCTGCTACAGCATTAGTAGTCCCATCTATCAACCTAATATCACTATTAGCAGTGCTAAATGTTGATGTTGGCAATGAACCTGAGATATGTAATACCAAAGTGTTCAAAGCAACCGGACCGCCAACAGCGGTAACAGTGATTGTTCCTAATGTACCAGCTCCAACACCAGAAGGTCTTGATGCTTGCGCGCCAGAAGATGTAACAGCTAAACCAACAGCTCCTCTCAAAACAGTCATTGTATTTCCATTAGCAGAGCTAAAAGTCGGCGTTGCTGAATTATTTGATCCAACTCCAAGAGCTGTGATATCTGTGCTAGTAGCTACAAGCTTAAAGATATAAGCAGCAGTTGAAGAAACGGCTCCTGACTGGTAAGACGAAGTATCTCCCTTCAATGAAAGGTTTAAAACTCCGCCCGTAGGAATTACCGGCTGAGAAGCTGGGTTAAAAGTATATACCCAATTTCCAGTCGCGGTTGAACTTGCAGACGCAGTGGTGTATACCGAACCATTATACAACGAAAGTGTAAATGGTATTACCGTGGCGCCATTAGTTGTGCTCGCGGTGACAACCAAGGTCTGAATTTTAACATCTTCGACATTGGCTGTATCAGTAAAGCTAAAGTTTGCCAACTCATTGCCAGTTGTTCCGGCAATAATTTGTTTCGCGGCTACTGATGAAGCGCCGGTAACAGTAAATGTCGGAGCTCCGGCAATACTGACATTTTGGCCAGCAATGCTAGCTGGCGAACAGCTCACTGAAGTGTATGTTGTTGCGCCAGTTCCAACGCAAGAAGTCAAAGTCGCCAAGGTTGTTTTTGTTCCTTGCGAAGCGCCTGACTTTACATCAGCGTAAACATCGACAATTTGCGAACCGCCAGCCGCAACAACAATCGGCGATGAGCCGGAGAATGTTACGACATCAGATCCGCTAAGAGTCGCTTTAGTAGTTCCGAATTGATTGCTTCCAACCTTAACCAAAAGGTTAGTAAAATCAGTTGAAGAAGCAGTCGTGGTAATGGTCAAATTTGACACATTAGCCCCCTCAGCTGAAGAAGCAGTCAAAACGAATGAACCGATTTTCGCGTTAGAAGTTCCTTTGGCATAAGTAATTGTTCCTACGGCGCTATTTTTAGCAGCGGTAAGAGCATTAGTCGCCAAAGTCAAAGCAGCTCCAGAGACAGAACCGCTATCAGCGCTCTGACTTGAAGTCATACCTTGCAAGTTGCTGGTATTTCCAGACAAAGCGCCAACCACCGTAGTGAAAGCAGCTGTTGTCTGAATGTCTCCTTTAAGAGACATCACTCTCGTAGTGTTAGCTGGAATGATGTAGTTAATCGGAGATGCTGAAGTTCCAAAACAATCATTGGCAACAGAAGTGCCTGACCATCCAGCAGCTGCGCCGAATCCGGTACAGGTGTTTGAGCTAAACGGAGTGCTGATTGTTGAACCAACTTGGTTTCCGGTGTCATCAACCAAAGCAATATTTTTAACAATGTTAGAAATAGTGCCGGTTGTGCCAGTGAAAGTCAATTTAAAGTCAAGATATTTGACTTTAACAGCTTCGCCAGCAGCGTAAACATTGAATTTAGCCAATGTTACGGTTCCTCCTTTGGCAATATTACCAGTCGGAGTGTTTGAAGCGGCTGTAACAGTAACAGCGCCTTGGTTAATGGTAATCTGGTGGCCGCTGGTTGAACCAGTTGAACCGCCGGTTACAGTAACCGAAATCGGGCTATTGTATGTTGAATCAACAGCCAAGACATCAAAGGTATTTAAAATACCGAAGTCAAAGTTAAAGCTCGGGCTACCCATAACATCAGCATAAATCTGCATGTTTGAGCTGCCAGTATTAATGGCTGCTGGACTTGAAGTGAAATCAAAATACGCAGTGCCATCTGATGCCAATGAAGCCAAAGTTGAACCAACCTGAACGCCATTAACCATCAATTTGATGTTTTGAACATCTGATTTTGTAGCTGAACCAACAACGCTGAACTTGATTGATTTCAAGTTAACTTTGCTGTTAGCGCCGGTTAATGTCCAAGCCGAAACCAAGACATTAGTTGTGCCAGCATAAACAGTTGTTCCAACCGAAGATGAAGCGATTGTTAAGGTCGCGATCGACGGGTTAGTAACGCTAGTGATTGTCATCGTATTGCCGTTCATCGGGAAAGTTCCCATTGCTGCAATAGCAGCATTTGAACTGTCAACAGATGTAACATCGCTCGCGCTATTTAACGCAAACGCAACAGTGTTTCCAGCTGTTAATCCTGAAGCAGGATCAATTCCCAATGTGAAATTTCTGGTTTGGCCGGCATTAATGCCCAAATTGAGGCCGGTGAAAGTGATAACTCCGTTTGAAATTGAAGTAAACTGAGCAACGACTTTTCCGCCTTCAATCAAATAAGCATTGTTGATGGCTGAATCAGAAAGAACACCTGTTTTGGTGAATTTAATTCCATTCAATGTTGTGCCGCCTGAAGTTCCTGAAGTCAAAGCGACTCTCAAAACTTCAACCCTGGCAGATCCCGAAATAAGAGAGCCAGTAGCCGGGTTGTCAGAAGCCAAAGTTACCTTTAAGCCTGTTGACGGAGCCACGACAACTGTAGTTCCTGTTCCGGTTGTTGTAGTTGTTCCGGTTGACGGAGCAGCTGCCAACGAATTGACATAAGTCCTTGATTTTGGACCAAAATATCCGACGGCCGGAGAAATTCCGACTGAAGCCTGATATTTAGCCAAAGAGGCTTTTGTCAATGAACCAAAGTAACCTTTGGCAACGCCAGCCGGCATTGTCAACATTCCTTTGGATTCCAAGAAGCTCTGCAAAGAAGTTACTTCATTTCCCTTTGAACCAAGAGTTAAATCTGTGGCAAAGTTATATGAAGCCATCGCAGCAGTTCCCTGGGAAGCTGACAATTGTGACTGCAAAGTTTGAATTTGCGCCAACAAAGCAGCAATTTGGGCCTGGAGATCAGCTGATTGAGCTGAAGCCGCAGGCGCCATTACCGCAACCATTGCCAAAGCGACAAAGGAAGCAGCAAATGTTTTAAATAAATTACTCATTAAATTATTTTTATTTATCAATTTATAAATTTTCAACAGTGAGGTTGTTAAAATTTAAAAAATTGTATTTTAAGTTTATTTTTCGACAAAATTTAATTAAATTTTTCGGAAGGTTATTAACTTATATTGATCGACCCCGTTATTGGCTAATACAAGAATAACCGTGGTAGCTTTTTAAAATTAAAAAACTCGCCCTGCCTGCCGGCAGGCAGGTTTTGAAGCGAGGCCAAAAAAATAACCGCTAGCCGCCATATTTTAGCGACTAGAAATCATATCGGCTTGGCCTCACTCCAAACCTTATTTTTTAATTGTAATTTTATTATACAGCTATCTAAATTAGCGTCAATACTCTAATTGTGGATAACTTATATATATTATAGATAACGAATAAATGAATAAAATGTTACATTGATTAAATAAAATCTTTTTTCATCAGCCAAAACTTCCTTGATAATATAAATAATTTTCTTTTTCCCTCAACCCGCTTCGCCCAGCCCAGCGAGCTGGGCTCGCTTATTCCTCGGCTCGCTCGTCCCGCCTGCGGCGGGACACCATGCCCGCTCGTCTGCGCAGGTTTCGGCGAACAAGAAAATTATTTAATAGTTATTATGTTATTTATTTTGATATCCCAAAAAATAAAACAAATTATTTTGAAAAATGTCTCACAGGCGCGGCAAGCTTGGTTTCCGCGAAGCGGAATTGCCGCGCCGAGAGAAAAGAAAATTTTATCGCTGGAATAAAATTATTCTGGTTTTGAAAAATAATTTGTTTTGTTTTGGAAATACAAAATGAAAATGAAAAAAATATTTAATTAACACCTTACGGCTGCCAGCGAGAAGCCACAAAGATAATCAATCCAAAAATCAAAATTATGGTGATGTTTTTCATTATCAGTTGGCGATCTAGGATTTTCCTGAAATAAGCGATTATTGAATCCTTAATCATTAAAACTATAACCAGCATCAGGGCGGCTGAATTCAAAAAGCCAATCGGCAAAAACATTGATCCCCAGGCAAATTGGAAAATTAAAATAGAAAAAATCGCCGCAAATAAATTTAATTTAGCCCGCTTTAATTTTTCAAACTCTAAAATTAAAAACTCTCTTATTAAAAGAAACGTTATTGTAAAAAAACTGACATATTTGACCAAAAAGAACTGCGATCTGTCAATAGAAAATAAAAAGATAAGAAGAAAAAATAATAAAAAATTATTTAAAGCCCCGTAAATCAACCGGCTATTTTTAAAAATATTATTTTTAATCCCCAAAACAATAAAAAAGAAAGCTGACCAAATCAATAAATAGAAAAAAAGATAAAAAAAATTGAAAAATGAACCGGAAATATGAGGTGCCCAAAAAAACGGCGCAATTACAATAATTAAAAAAGAGGCTAAAAGTTTTTTGGAATTTCCTTCAATCTCCCTATCCGAAGACGCGGAAAAATACAGATACAAAGAACCCGCCAAATAAAAAACAGCCGACCAAAAAGAACGCGAACTAATCAGCCATAACAAAAGAAAGGCAAAAAATAATGTTTTGGCAGCTTCAATATTATTGAGCAATGGTAATGCCCGACTCCTTAAATCCAAGCTTAATTTTTTTAGCATCTTTTAATTCTCCTTTAATGATTTTATTGGCAAGCTCGTCAAGAATGGTTTTTTGAATCATTCTTTTAATCGGCCGCGCGCCGTAATCAACGTCAAAGCCCGCTTCAATAATGTGATTTTTCAAAGTATTATCAATGGTAATTTTTAGCCCGCGTTTTAACAAATTATTTTTCAAAATTTCTAATTGCAAATCAACGATTTTTTCGATTTCTTTTTTGGTCAATGGATTAAAAATGACTATCTCATCCAAGCGATTTAAAAATTCCGGACGAAAAGTTTCTCTCAGCGCTTCCTTAACGCGATTTTTAAAAGATTCTTCTTTGCTGCGCTGTTCTTTATCCGGCGCTTCCAATTCAAAACCAAGTTTGGAAATTTCCTGAAAATATTCGCTGCCAACGTTTGATGTCAAAACAATAATTGAATTTTTGAAATTGACTGTTTTGCCTTTGCTGTCAGTAAGCCGGCCATTGTCCAAAACCTGAAGCAATAAATTAAAAACTTCCGGATGGGCTTTTTCAATTTCATCAAACAAAATCAAACTATATGGCCGATGGCGGATAGTTTCGGTAAGCTGCCCTCCTTCTTCATGGCCAACATAGCCGGGAGGCGAGCCAACCAGCCGCGACACAGCATGCCGCTCCATATATTCGCTCATATCAATGCGCACCAAAGCCTTTTCATCATTAAACATAAATTCCGCCAAAGCTTTGACAAGCTCGGTTTTGCCGACTCCGGTCGGTCCTAAAAACATAAAACTGCCAAGCGGCCTTTCTTCAGAAGACAACCCTGCTCGCGCCCGGCGCAAAGCATTGGCAATCGCTTTAATCGCCTCGCCTTGGCCGATAACGCGACCCGAAAGCACATCCTCAATTTTTGAGAGTTTTTCAACTTCCGATTGGAGCATTTTATCAACCGGAATTCCGGTCCAACGGGCGACCACCGAAGCGATATCTTCCTCGTCAACAACCTCTTTTATAAATTGTTCTGTTCCGCGATCTTCTATTTTGCCTTTTGTTTTTTTGACATTGCCGAAATTCTTTTTTTCAAAAATCTTGTATTCTTTTTCCGCTTGAGGCAGTTCGCCGTAAATTATGCGCGCCACTTTTTCCAAATTTCCCTCGCGTTCGGCAACTTCCGCTTCACGACGCAAATCTTCAACCCGCTTTCGCAAATTTCTTGAATGTTCAAAAGAAATTTTTTCCGCCTGCCATTTTGCCGAAAGCTCGTCGTTTTTCTCCCTTAATTTTGAAAGTTCTTTCTCAACTTCGACTAATCGCTCTTTTTTGGCGGAATTTTGGCTGCCGTCATTGGTTAGGGCTGATTTTTCAATTTCCAAACGCGTAATTTCTCGCCTGATTTTATCTATTTCCCGAGGCAAACTTTCGCTCTCAATCCTTCTACCAGCAGCCGCTTCGTCAATCAAATCAATCGCCTTGTCCGGCAAAAATCTGTCAGAAATATATCGCGCCGAAAGATTAACAGCGCTCACAATCGCTTCGTCGCTGATACGAAGACCATGATGAAGCTCGTATTTTTCTTTAAGCCCGCGCAAAATCGCAATGCTGTCTTCAATAGACGGTTCATCAACCATAATCGGCGCGAATCTTCTTTCAAGCGCCGAATCTTTTTCAATATGGCGCTGATATTCGCGAATGGTCGTGGCGCCAATGGCGCGAAGTTCTCCGCGCGCTAAAGCAGGCTTGAGCAGATTAGAGGCGTCAACCGTGCCTTCGGCAGCTCCGGCTCCGACAATCATATGAATTTCATCAATAAATAAAATTATTTTCCCGGCTGATTGCTGAACTTCTTTGATAAAAGTTTTCAATCTATCTTCAAATTCACCGCGAAATTTCGTTCCGGCTATCAATGCCCCTAAATCAAGCATCACAATTTCTTTGCCTTTCAAAGGCTCCGGAACATCGCCGGAGACAATTCTTTGCGCCAAACCTTCAACCACCGCTGTTTTACCAACGCCCGGCTCGCCGATTAAAACCGGATTATTTTTTGTCCGGCGAGAAAGCACCTGAATCAAACGACGAAGCTCTTCATCGCGGCCAATAACCGGATCAAGCTTTCCGTTTCGAGCGGATTCCGTAAGATTTACCGCATATTTTTCCAATACCTGAAATTTGCTTTCCGGCATTTCATCGGTAATTCTCATTGATCCTCTTAATTGCGCTAAAATTCTCAAAGCTGTTTCGCGACGCAAACCGAAATTTTCCAAAACATAAACCGATGGCGCGCCGCTTTCTAAAATCGCCAAAAACAAATGTTCGCAAGAAATAAATTCATCTTTTTGAACTGAAGCGATTTTCGCGGATTTGTCCAAAACCACCATCAATTCCTGAGAAAGATAAAGCTGAGCAACATTAGCGCTGCTTAAAATTTTCGGCTGTTTTTTTAATTCCTCCTGAAGCGCTTTGCCCAAAGAATCTAAATTAACTCCTGCCTTGATAACCAGCGGCCGCACCAAAGAACCTTCATCAGAAAGCAAAGATATAAGCAGGTGGATGATTCTTAGTTCACCATGATTTTCGGCGCTAGCAATATCTTGCGCCCTTTGAAGCGCTTCCTGTGCCTTAATTGTAAAACGGTGCATTTGCATATTATTCCTTTGGTTTTTCTTCTAATTTTACTTTTATTTCTATTTCTTTTCCATTTCTTAAAATTTTCAAACTTATTTCATCTCCAACGCTGTATTTTTGAATAATTGAAAGCAAGGATTTTTCCTGCGCTATTTTTTCTCCGTTAATTTCTAAAATTATGTCTTCCATCTGAATGCCGGCCTTGTCAGCCGGAGAATTCTTCACAACTGCCGGGCCGTCTTCGTTGCCTCGCACGATTGCGCCATTTTCAACCGAAAGTTTTTCTTTTCTCGCTATTTCTGACATAATCATTAAATAGCGGACTCCTAAATAAGGAACGACTATCCTACCCGTTTTCTTAACCGAGTCAATAGATTTTTTAACCTGATTTATCGGAATAGCAAAGCCAATATTTTGAGCTCCGGAAACCATTGCTACATTGATACCGATAACCTCGCCCCGAAGATTTAAAAGCGGACCGCCGGAATTTCCAGCATTAATTGCCGCATCAGTCTGAATAAGTCCCTCAATTTTTTCCGTCATTCCGCCGCCGCTGGCTGTGATATTTCGAGAAAGACCGGAGACAATTCCCACCGAAACCGTATTTCTAAATTCGCCCAAAGCATTACCAATAGCAATAGCGCTTTGACCGAGCTTAATAAAATCCGAATCGCCCAATTTTATTACCGGCAAATCACTTGCGGATATTTTTAAAACCGCGAAATCCTTTATTCCATCGCGCGCCAAAATCTTAGCGCTATATTTTTTTCCGTCATTAGTCAAAACTGTGTATTCAGCTTTTTCGTCATTGACAACATGTTTATTGGTAACAATCATACCATCAGAAGAAATTATAAAACCAGAACCGCCGCCGATTTCCTGTTTTTTAATTCCTTTTTGACAAGGCTGGGAAAAATTGAGTCCATTGCCAAAAAATTGCTGAAATTCTTCCGGCAAATCGGAGAAAGGATTGTAAGGACATTGTTCAATAACCGGCAAATCTTTTGAAATGACTATTGAAATAACAGCCGGCGAAGCGGTTTCAATGGCTTTGATGACAGCCTGTTCATAATCAACAGTCGGGGCATAAACTTCTTTATTTTCTTCTTTTGGCGCAACTTTTTCCGATTCTTTTTCCGGAACAATTTTAGGAATTTTTTCAAAAGACGGCTTTAAATAATTATTGTAAAAATCATTGAAAAAATTCGCCTGGGCGCGATTTATAGAGATAAAAGACCCCAAAAAAACGCCGATCAAAACGGAGATTATTGTTAAATAAATGAATTTTTTGTTCATATTGTTGATTATAATCAGCAATAGAATTTTTTCAAGAATTCAATTATATTGGTTAAATGAATAAAATTTATTTGGACTACGCGGCCACAACGCCGATAGATCCTCTTGTTAAAAAAGCAATGGAGCCGTATTTTTTTGAAAAATTCGGCAATCCCTCCTCTCTCCATTCTTTTGGGCAAGAAGCAATGTCCACTGTTGATAAAAGCCGCGAGAAAATCTCCAAAATACTCAATGCTGATTTTCGGGAAATTATTTTTACCGGTTCGGCGACCGAAGCAAACAACTTGGCGATTAGAGGTGTTGTAAAAAGTTTTAATGATTTTTATTTTAGGCAGATTGCCTTGAAGAACATCCCGCAGGCGCGCCAGCTTGGTTTTTCGCAAAGCGAAAATGGCGCGCCGAGGGCGAAGAAAATCCGCCCGCTGGAGGCGGATTATTCTGTTTCTGAAAGGCAGCTGCCTGAAATTTATCAAAAAATTTTACCTTTAAGAATAATTGTTTCTTCAATTGAACACGAATCAATTTTAGATACCTGCCGAGATTTAGAAAAAAATGGTGTTGAAATTATTCATATTCCAGTAAACCGCGAGGGAATCATTGATTTAAAAAAATTGAAAAGTTCGCTCAATGAACGAACAATTTTAGTTTCTATAATGTATGCCAATAATGAAATTGGGACAATCCAACCAATCGCGAAAATTTCTAAAATAATCAATGAATTCAAAGCGCGAAACTTTGCTTCACAAAAAGACGGGGTCTCGCTCGCCCAGCCGCTCGTTCGCCCACTTGACTCTCGGCCTCGCTCCTCCCGCTTCGCGGGAGACCATGCTCGCTCGGCCTCCGAGACACTTTTTTTAGAAACAAAGTTTCGCGCTTTTTATCCTTTATTCCATACCGACGCGGTCCAGGCTTTTCAATTTTTAGATTGCGACGTAAATAAACTTGGCGTTGATTTGATAACCTTGTCAGCCCATAAAATTTACGGACCAAAAGGAATTGGATTACTTTACGCGCGCGCCCAAAATTCTAGACTCCAAATCCTAAGCCCTATTATCACCGGCGGCGGACAAGAATTCGGCCTGCGCTCTGGCACGGAAAATGTGCCGTCAATTATCGGCTTTAATAAGGCCATAGAACTTGCCGATAAAAACCGCGAAAAAGAAACAAAAAGAATTTCCGAGCTTTCAGATTATTTTTGGCGAGAAATAAAAAAAATATTTCCAAAGGCGGAAATTAATGGATTCAAGACCCAGGATTTAATATTTAGGGTCCCAAATATTATCAATATCTGTTTTCCAGATCAAAAAGCTGATGGACTTTTGATGAAGTTTGATTTTAACGGCATTGCGGTTTCTTCGGGCAGCGCTTGCTCAGCGCGAGCCTCAAAAATATCTCATGTGCTTAAAGCTATGGAGATTCCCGAAAATAAAATTAAAAGCAGTTTAAGATTTTCTTTTGGAAAATTCACCACAAAAAAAGAATTAACTAATGCGATAAAAATACTTAATCAATTTTAAAAAATTTAAAATTGCCACCATCGACAAAATAAAAATTATTTGACGATGTATAATAAAAAAAATCGGAAATATCTTTGATTAAATTAAAAATATTTTGCGGCTCGCGATTATCAATTTCCGCAAAATCAACCGATGATATTTTTTTGGGCAATCCATACGCGATTATTAAGTGATACGAATCTTTATACCAAAAAATATTTTTGACCGACTCATTGCTTTTTAGATTAAATTTAAAAATTTCGCCAGATTTAATTTTAAAATTATTATATTGATCTTCAAAAAAATAAACGCTGATTTTTTTATCGTCATAAAAAACGATTTTTTTGGAATTAGGAGAAAAATAAAAATTTTTAACATTGCCCGCAATTTGCTTTGCTTCTTTTAAATTGGAATCCAAAAGAAAAAGATTATTTTGAATATCCAAAAAAGCGATTTTTGATCCGGAATCGGAAATTTTAATTTGAGAAATTTTTTGGGTTGTGGTTGCCGCCTCAAAAATTTGGCTTTCGATCTTGGTTATTAAATTTAAAGATAAAATTATTTGTTTTTTAGGAATATTTTTAGAAATGCTTTCGGATTTAACAAAATAAATCGTCGGATTATCCATATTCCATGCCAATAATTGGCTACTGGTTGAATTTTGGAAAATCGCTTCCAATTTTTGACGGCTCTGATCAAAAATATAAACGCCGCCAAAAGTTTCAATTATAAATCTATTATTGTCAAAAGGATGAATTGCGACTTTTTTGATTTCTGTTTTTTTACCGCGATAAATATTTAATGAATCGCTTAAATTAAAAGCCAATGTTTGCTCATCTAAATTATAAATATAATAAACATTTTTCAACGAATTTTTAATGATCATTTCCCCATTTTCCAAATCAACAATTTCATCACCGGCCAGCTTCTCTGATTTATTTTGGAAAACTTCTTCGGATTTTAAATTTTTCAAAATTAAAATTGTGTCAATTAATTCTCCAACAAAAGATTCTTCAACCTTGATATTTTTTAAATAATCAAAATAGCCGTCTTTTTTGATTTTCAAATTATAATTTTTCGGCAAGAGATCGGAAATTAATGTTCCTTTTTTAATTAAGCCGGCTTGATTAGGAATTTCTTTCCCGTCCAAATAAATTTGCGCATCCTTGGGAATAGTTTCTATATAAATAGCGCCTGTTTTCTTAAAAGAAAAAGTTTCAAGATCAAAGCGCCAGCCGTCGGAATAAAAAATCACGGCAACGCTTATCGGAATAAAAATAGCGGCAAATCCAAGAAATAAAATTCTGCGAGTCCTTAATGTCATAAAATTTGATAACGAGTTTTTGTTGGATTATTATAAGTGTATGAAATTTATTGTAAATGGCGGGAAAAAATTGGAAGGAGAAATTGAAGTTAAGGGCGCCAAAAATGCGGCTTTAAAAATCTTTCCGGTCGCTCTTTTGACAAAAGAAACAATCCTCGTTTCAAATATTCCGGAAATTGAAGATTGTCTAAGAGCGCAAGAAATGTTTGAAGCGCTCGGGCATAAAGCCAAAAAAATCAGCTGTGGAATTATTGAATTAAAAGCGCAAAATAATATCTGCCCGGAGCTTCCGGAAAACCTTGTTAATAAATTCCGAGCTTCAATTATGTTTGTTGGCCCGACATTGGCTGCCTGCGGAGAAGCAAGATTTCCGCATCCCGGAGGATGCGTTATCGGCGCCGGCACCCGACCGATTGATTTGTTTTTAAAAGGCTTTCAAAAAATGGGAGCTAAAATTGAAATTAAAAACGGCTATTATTGCCTAACCGCAAAAAAATTAAAAGGCGCGGAAATTTTTTTCAATAAAATTACGGTTACCGGCACCGAAAGTTTGATGACCACCGCAACTCTGGCCGAAGGCGAAACAATTTTAAAAAACTGTGCCATGGAACCGGAAATCATCTCTCTTGCCGAATACTTAAATAAAAGCGGATCGAAAATAAAAGGCGCCGGAACGCCAACAATTATTATCAAGGGCGTCAAGAAACTTCATGGAGGCGAATACAAAATAATTCCCGATCGAATTGAAGCCGGCACCTTTGCAATGCTTGCGGCAGCTTCAAACAGCGGGGAAATTTTAATAAAAAATTGCGAACCCAAACACTTGGAAGCGCTTTGGGCGTTGTTTGACAGAATCGGTGTCAATTACTTATTATCTAAAAATAGCATCAGAATTAAACCGACCAAGCGCAAATTAGTTTCCTGCGATTTAACAACTCACGAATATCCCGGATTCGCCACCGACTTACAGCCTCCCTTTACGACATTTATGACTCAAACTTATGGTTCAAGCTTGATTCATGAAACGATTTACGACCGCCGGCTATTATTTGCTGATATTCTAACGCAGATGGGAGCCAACATCATTATGGCTGACCCGCATCGAGTAGTTGTAAGCGGCCAGACAAAACTTCGCGGGAAAAAAGTCGTAAGCCCGGACCTGCGAGCCGGCATCGCGCTTTTGATGGCAGGTATTCTGGCAACCGGAAAAACTGAAATTGACAATATTTACCAAATTGAAAGAGGATATGAAAAAATCAGCGAAAGATTAAATAATTTAGGCGCGGAAATAAAAAAAGTTTAAAATTCAAAATAAAATGTTTACCAGAAAAATTGGAATTGATTTAGGCACAGCCAACACCGTTGTTTTTGTCCCGGGACGCGGATTTATTATCAACGAACCGACAATCGTGGCTTTAAGCACGCCTGAAAATATTGTTTTGGCAGTTGGCAAAGAAGCCAAAGAAATGATTGGGCGCACCCCCGATGACATCAAGGCTTATCAACCCCTTAAAGAAGGCGTGATTGCCGACTATTACATCACCAAAGCGATGCTTAAATATTTTATTTCAAGCGCTGTTGGTCAATTTAATATTTTCCGGCCCGATGTTGTTATTTCTGCTCCGGCCGGCATTACCCAAACTGAACGCCGAGCGATCATCAACGCCGCCAAAGAAGCCGGCGCCAAAGAAGCCCATATTGTTAGAGAGCCGATTTTAGCGGCATTAGGAGCTGGCATTCCGATTAACGCTCGAAGCGGCAGCATGATTATCAACATCGGCGGCGGCACAACCGAAACAGCCGTGATTTCTTTGGGCGGCATTGTTTCCTGGTCAAGCATCCGCATTGCCGGTAATAAATTCGACTCCGCAATTGCCGATTATTTGAAGAAAAAACATTCCATTGCCATCGGCGCGCAAACCGCTGAAACTATTAAAATAGAAATTGGCTCAATTCTGCCGATGAAAAACAAACTAACCCACCAAGTAAGAGGACGAGATATGATTTCCGGACTTCCAAAAGACGTGGTTATCAATTCCAATGAAATTGCCGAAGCGATTCATCCTCATCTTCTTGAAATCGCCTCGGCTGTTAAAAAAGTTTTTAATGAAACTCCGCCCGAACTTATCGCCGACGTGATGAACAAAGGCATAATTTTGTCAGGCGGCAGTTCCCAGCTTATGCATTTGGCGGAATTTTTCAAAAGAATTTTCGGTGTCAATGCTTATGTTGCCGAAGATCCTCTTTTTTGCGTTGCCAAAGGATCAGGCATAATTTTGAGTCATTTGGACATTTATAAAAAAACTCTATTGAATAAAAGGTGAATAAAGCGATAAATCATCTTTTCTAAATTTGACAAACCAATAAAAACTTTTAATATATTATCAGCTCAGGCAAAGCATGGCGCTTTGTTAATTGATAATTAAATAAAATTATAGAAAACAGACAAGGAGGCGCAGATGTTTAAAAAAGCCCAAATTATCATAGGGAAACTTTCATATTATGGCATAGAAAACGCTATTTTAATTAAACCAAAGATGGGCAAATCTGTTGATCTGCTAAAATTAATCAGAAGATGTTTGAAAAAAATGAATGGCAAGCCCGTTGCGATAATCCAAAATCTTTTGGATATGAAATTCGAAATTAACGCTGATAAAAAAGATAAAAAAGCATGGATATTGAGGTATCGTGAACTAAGCTATTTTTGGGAAAGCTGGGTAGAAAAAAAACAAAAAAACGAATACCTTTTTCAACTTTCTTTTGTTGATAGACTTCATGAATTTTTAATGCTGGCCAATGGCAGAGAACTTATTGTGAAAATCACTAATAATGTATTTACAATAATTTCCGCGCCATCACCAGTTTATTTTAACCCGAAAAAACGCAAAAATTTTTGGGAAAGCATGAAAAATTTACCATTGTCTAAAAAATTCGCTCAAAAACTTTGCGGAGCCAACAGCGAAAAACAATGCATTTTTTGCAAAGCTATCGGCGCGCCAAAGTTAAAACTAAAAGATTTTTTGAATGGAAAAGGCTATAAAAGAATCTATTACTTTTGCGATAAATTTAACCGCTTTCCAGATATCAATGCCTTTCAAAACGCTCTTTCTAAAAAATTGCGAGACAATGAAAATCCATTTATCGGCGGATGTATGATTAATTTGCCAGAATTAGCCAGGCAATGGAACAAAAACCCGAGAAAATATTTTATCCGCAAACTATAATCTAAATTGAATATTAAAAACCGGCAGAGAGATATCTCTCCGGTTTTTTTATTTTAAAAATTATTTTAATAATGTATTATTAAAATAATGGATAGAATTCAAAAAATAACCAGCGATTTCAAAATTATTGCCGATAAAAATCATCTCTCCCACGCTTATCTTTTTTTCGGCGAAGAATTTAATGAAATATTTTCTTTTGCCAAATCTCTGGCAAATTATCTGGAAAACGGAATTTTTGAAGAACCAAAAAAAATATTGGAAGAAAGTTTAATCATCTCTCCGAATGAAAAAGGCAATATTGGCATAGATGAAATCCGCAAGGTTTCAAATTTTTTGTACCAAAAACCGGTATTTTCTAAAAAACGAACTGCCATAATCTGCAAAAGCGATGAATTGTCATTAGATGCCCAAAACGCGGCTTTAAAAATTACCGAAGAATCGCCCAATCAATCGCTGATAATTTTTATCGCCAAAAATGAAGATTCCCTTCTGCCGCCGCTTTCTTCCCGCCTTCAAAAAATTTATTTTCCAGCCGCCCAAAACTTGCAAGAAAAAAAACATCTAAAACCTAAAATTAAGCTTCCGCTTTCAAAAAAAGATATTGATGAAATAGTGGAAAATGATAAAATTGACGAACTTTTCGAATTTTTAATCGATTGCTACAGAAAAGATCCAGTTAAAAACAATGAAAAACTCAAAGAAATCCTCAAAAGATTGACTTTGTTCAAAAAATATAATATAAACAAAAAACTTCAATTAAAATGCCTATCTTAGTTTTAATAATCGTTTGGGGAGGATTTATGGCGTCATATTTCAATTTCTCGCTTCAGAGCATCCTTGGTTTTGCTGAAAAAATTTCTCTCACCGCTACCGGATTTTTAGCTTCAATTTTTCATATTTTTAATTTCTAAAAGCAATTATGAAAGAATCAGAAGGGAAAATTAAGGAATCGATTGAATATTTCAAAAATGAATTAGCCGGCATCAGGGGCAATCGGCCGATGCCAAAGCTCGTTGAAGATCTTGCGGCGGACTCTTACGGCCAAAAAATGCCGATTAAACAATTAGCTTCAATTTCAATTATTCCGCCGCGTGAAATTCAAATATCTTGCTGGGACAAACAAAATGTCCAGTCAATCGCCAAAGCGATTGAATCGTCAAATTTAAGAGTGAGCGCCAATATCGACGGCAATTTGATAAGAATAAATATGCCGCCGCTTTCCCAGGAACGCCGCGAAGAAATCATCAAAATAGTTAAAAAAGAATCCGAGGAGACAAAAATAAAAATCCGCCATATCCGCGATGAAGCCAATAAAAAAATTGGTAGCCAAGAAGAAAAAAAAGAAATTAGCGAAGACCAAAAATTTAAACTGAAAGAACATGTCCAAAAAAATATTGACTCGGCTAACAAAGAGATAGAAGCGATTTTGGATAAAAAAATAAAAGAAATAGAGGAATAAAATTAAAATTGATTTATGAAAAATAATGGATTAGAAATAGAACTTAAATTTCTTTTAAAAGAACCAATTAATAATTTTATTAAGAAATTCCCAGATGTTTTAATTCCAGAAAAAATATATCAAAAAACTGTTATGTATGATAATTCTAATGGATTAATGCAAAAATCTAATGGCAGGATAAGGCTCCGTCAAACAGGAAAAGAGGTAACTTTATCTTATAAGTTGCCCTTATCATCGGAAACGGTTAAAAAAGAAATTGAATGGGAGACAAAAATTGATAGCTGGATAATCGGCGATAATATTTTAAAAGCAATGGGATTCAATAAAACTACTTCTTATGAAAAGTATAGAATAAGTTTTAATTATAAAAAAGTTAGAATTGATATTGACGAATATCCATTCTCTACATTTGTTGAAATAGAAGGAAATGAAAAAGATATAAAAAAAACGGCTTTAGATATTGGGTTTAATTTAAATAAAGCTTTAACTAAGGCCTGTGATAATTTATTTAGCGAATGGAGAAAAGCAAGGGGATTACCTCAAAAATCACACATGTTATTTAAAGGATATGACAAGTAGGAATAAATTTATAGATACATTTGAAGATAATAACTTGCAAGAAATTAATTCTTTAATTGATACTTTTCTGGAATTATCAAATATATCTATAACAGAACAAAATATTCCTGAATTTTTAAAATTACCATTGAAAAAAGCTATTACTTATTGGGTTAATTTAACTAAAAGTGAAGAATATGGGGTCAGAGATAAAGAAAGAAATAGAGGATTTTATAAAATTTTATATCATGCAACAGTTAATCAAAAGCCGATTAACTACATTATTTTCCTTTGCCCATCCTATAAAAAGGGTGTTGGTTCTATTGGTATTAGAAGTGAGCCAGGGCAAACTACATATTTAGCGTTCAACAATGCTAAAAGAATCTGTGAAAATACTCAAATATTAGAAATCCCATGTGATTTAAGAGCTTACTTTTATGACATTGGAGTTGAAAATGCGAGTAAATTCATGCAAAAAGATTGGGAAGATTTGGAAAAAAATATCTTGATAGACAAAGTTATTTCAAAAGTTCATAATATTCCTTATGATAGAGTAAGTAATGCTTTCTCTGAATCAAATAATAAAATTGGAAAATATGGGATATCGGATACATTAGCAGAAAATTTATTAAAAGAATTAAATGTTAACAATGACGACATACAACGAGTTATAGAGAGAAGCACTATTTTTTATTCAAAGACTTTAGGATGGAGACAAGAAGAATGTCGCAAGAGAGCATTATCAGTTGCTTACGCATATATATTGGATGGGATAATGTTGTGCAAAATGTTTCATAGTCCAATAGAAATTTATAGTGCTCATAGTTATGAACGATCATTTCTTTATACTCCTAAGGGCGATCAAAAACGGATTGGAGTAATTTATCCTCCAAAAGCTATCGAAGATTCTACTATTAAAAGTACTATTCCAATATGGCAAAAAATATAACAGAAAAGGATATCATTAATAACATAAAAGACTTGATGAGCTTTTTAGGGATCATTGTAGATGAAAACACCAAAGAAACTCCTCAAAGAATGGTTAAGGCGCTCCAAGAGATGTGCTGCGGGATTAATAAAGAAAAAGAAATCAAAGATATTTTATCGGTTACTTTTCCAACTAAGTATACCGGTATGATTAGTCAAGGGGCAATTAATATTCATAGTCTTTGCGCTCACCATTTATTGCCAGTAATATATGACGTATTTATTGGATATATTCCAAAAAAAAGAGTAATTGGATTTGGGAAAATAAGCAAAGCGACGGCATTACTTGGCGCGCGCCCTCAAAATCAGGAAGATTTTACTCAGGATATTGCCGATACATTCAAAAACAACTTAAAACCTTATGGTATCGGTGTATTAGTCATAGGTCGTCACTCTTGTATGTTTTGTAGATCTAATGGTGTAAATCACCAAAATGCTTTTAATATCACATCCGCAGTTAGGGGATCTTTTAGGAAAAATAACGCGACCAAAGAAGAATTTTTAAATAATATTAATTTAAGTCGTGGTAAACAAAATATATGATTCTTTAATAAGATTATGTTTTTGGGAATCATTTTTGTCATAATTTTTCTTTCGATTTTAATTGTCGCCCATGAATTGGGTCATTTTTTGGCGGCTAAAAGATTTGGCCTTTTGGTTGAAGAATTCGGCTTTGGATTGCCTTCAAAAAAACTTTGGAGTAAAAAAATCGGGGAAACTCTTTACAGCATCAATCTTTTGCCTTTCGGCGGATTCGTAAAAATTTTCGGCGAAGACGGCCAAAATCTCAACGAGCTTCCGGAAGATCAAAAAAGAAGAAGTTTCGCGAGTTTAAAAATCTGGCAAAGAACAATTATTATTTCCGCAGGAGTTATTTTTAATTTTCTTTTAGGCTGGCTGGTTATTTCTTCCATATTTTTCATCGGCGCGCCCAAAGCGATTTTAATAACCGATGTGGTAAAAAATAGCCCGGCTGAATCGGCCGGCATAAAAACAAACGACAAAATCATCGGCTTTGAAAATTCAAAAGATGTTATCAATCTTATTAATGAAAACCGCGGCAAAGAAATTGAGCTCAAGATAGAACGTCCTGGAAAAATTACCAAAGAAACTTTAAATATCAAAATTACTCCTAGAACTTCGGAAAATACTCCAAAAGGCCAGGGCGCTTTAGGCATTGGCCTAACTGACGCCGGCTTCGAAAAAAAAGGATTAATCACCAGCTTTTGGGAAGGATTAAAAACTTCTTTTGAATTATCTCTGATGATTTTTAAAGCGATTTTCGGATTGCTCGTAAAAACTTTCAGTGGCCAGGCAACGCTTGATTCCGTAAGCGGACCGGTTGGAATAATAAAAATAACCGCTCAAGCCGGAGAACTCGGATTTATTTATCTTTTCCAGCTTTTGGCAATGATTTCATTAAACTTGGCCGCATTAAATATTTTTCCCTTCCCAGCTCTTGACGGAGGCCGTTTGGTGTTTTTAGCGATTGAAAAAATTAAAGGCTCGCCAATAAAGCCAAAAACCGAGCAAATTATCAACTCCTTGGGATTGGCATTTTTATTGCTTTTAATGATCGCCATCACCATCAAAGACATTGCCAAATTTTGAAAACTTTTTTATACTGAAAAAAAGTCTAAAAATTCCTAATAAATTCAAAAGCCCGAAAAACGGACCATGAAGACATTAGCGAACAATTTAATATATGAATCAAAATCCAATTCTGTTGGGAGTTTTAATCATTGGAGCGATAATCGGCTACTTTGCCCGCCAAATAATCGTTAAAAGGCAAAAAGATTCTCTCGAACAAAAAATAACAAAGCTTTCCGAAGAATCCGAAATCAAGGCCAAGGGAATTATTTTGGCTGCCCAGGAAAAATCCGTCAGTCTCTTGGAAGACGCAAAGAAAGAAGAAAAAGAAAGAAAAATCCAATTCGATAGAATTGAAGAGCGTTTAGTAAAAAGAGAAGAATCAATGGAAAAACAATGGGCCGATGTCAGAAATCAGGAAAATCACATCAAAGAAGAATCGGAAAAAATAAAAAATTCCCAAATTCAAGTTAGCGAATTAAAAACCCGCCTCACTGCCGATCTCCAAAAAATCGCCAATCTCACCGAAACCCAGGCCAAAGAAAAACTTTTGGAAGAAATTAAAGAAAAATACAAAGAAGATTTATCTTCTTCTCTATTAAAACTCACAAAAGAACGACAAGGCGAGATTGAGAAAAAAAGCGTTAATATGATGGTTATGGCCATGCAACGTTTGGCGCGCCATCATGTTGCCGAAGCCACCACATCAGCATTTCACTTGGAAAACGAAGACCTAAAAGGAAAAATCATCGGTCGCGAAGGCAGAAACATCAAAGCCCTGGAAAGGGAAACTGGCGTGGAATTTATTATGGATGAAACTCCGGGCTCAATTGTTATTTCTTCTTTTGATCCAATGCGCCGGGAAATCGCCAAAATGGCCTTGGAAAAGCTCATTAAAGACGGCCGAATCCAGCCGGCAAAAATCGAAGAAAAAGTTGAAGAAGCGCGCAATGAAATGAATAAAAGAATGCTTGATAAGGGCGAAGAAGCGGCGCACGAAGTCGGCATTTATAATTTACCCCAAGAAATTATCCAGCTTTTGGGAAGGCTTTATTTTAGAACCAGCTACGGCCAAAATGTTTTAATTCACTCAATAGAATGCGCCCATTTGGCAACTATGATTGCCGAAGAATTGGGATTAAATGTAGAAATCGCCAAAGCCGGAGCCTTGCTTCATGACATTGGCAAAGCCATTGACCAGGAAGTCGGCGGAAAACATGTTGAGGTCGGACAAAGAATCCTTAAAAAATTCGGAATTAAAGACGAAATTATTCACGCTATGGAAGCGCACCATGAAGAATATCCCTTCTCAACGCCGGAATCTTATATTGTGGCTGCTGCCGATGCCCTGTCAGCTTCCCGTCCGGGCGCCCGCCGCGACAGCGTTGAAAATTATTTAAAACGCCTTGAAGAACTCGAAAAAATCACCAAAGAATTTTCAGGAGTGAAAAACGCCTATGCTCTTTCAGCCGGCAGAGAAATCAGAGTTTTTGTGATACCGGAAAAAATTGACGACTTCGGAATGCTTCAGCTCGCCAAAAACATCGCCAGCAAAATTGAATCTGATTTAAAATATCCCGGAGAAATTAAAGTTAATGTTTTCAGAGAAACCAGGGCGGTTGAATATGCCAAATAACCAAAAAACAGCCGTAGCTGAAAACCCTTGATTTTTATTGATTATTTCTTATTATTAAATGATAAATAAAAAAGGTCGAATATAACGCATAAATTTAAAATTATGAAAAAACCAGAACTCGTTGAAGCTTTAATGAAAGCCGCGAATATTGAAGTCAAAAAACAAGCCACTGAAATTGTTGAAGCGATTTTTGACATCATTACTAAAACAATGACCAAAGGAGAAGAAGTAAATATCCCTGGGTTTGGCGTTTTCAAAGTTGCCAACCGGGCCGCCAGAATGGGCGTTAATCCGAAAACCGGAGAAAAAATCCAGATTGCAGCTTCTATCAAACCAAAGTTCAGAGCTGCCAAAGCTTTGAAAGAAGCCGTTAAATAAGATTTAATTATTTAAATAAAATAAAAAAACCCGTACGGGTTTTTTTATTTTATCATTTTTACTTTCCTTCTTATTTCCCCAGCTGAAAATTTATTTTTTCAAGAATATCGCGCGTATTTTTAATTCTGCTTAAAATTTCTTCCAATTTTTGCGGATCATCGGCATTTAAATCTTTGGCGATTGATAATTCTTCCGCCGCCTTATTTAAATCGTTTTGCATTTCGCTTATTGCTGAAACAAGAATCGGCCTGTTAAGATGATATTGTATCTCATCAAGCCTAATTTGGATTGAATTATTGATATCATTAGCTTCAGCAACCATGCTATTTTTATTTCCCGGGAGATAGGAAAGAGCGATAAAAACAATCAAAACCAACGTTAAAACGCCGCTCACTCCACTAGTAACCAAAACTTTATGCATCTGCAACCATTCTGTAAAAACAAAAGAATGTTTTTCTATAATTTGCTTTTCAGCCAAAATTAAATTCAGGGATTTTTGAGAATAATCCCTATTTGGCTCAATAGCTTGCAAAGATTTTAAATTGTTTAACAAATTATTTTTCATCTTTAATATTTAAAATTTTTCCTAATTTTTTAATCGCCCGATGCTGCCTAACCCTTAAAAGAATTTCGCTGATTTTTAAAATTTCCGCCGCCTCTTTTAAGTTTAAATCTTCCACAAACCTTAAGATAATAATATCCTGTTCAATTTGAGAAAGTTTGGCAATCGCCTTTTTAAGATTCTCTTTTTTAATTTTGTCGTCTAGATCAGTATTCGGTCCGCCATCAATAATAATCTGAAAATCGTCAACGTTCTGATGATTTTTTTTCGTCCGGTAATAGTCAATAATTTTATTTCTGGCAATCGAATAAATCCAGGCGGAAAAAGAAAACCCTTTAAATTTATAATTTGCAATGTTCTGCCAAGCGCTTAAAAAAACTTGGTGGCAGAGGTCTTCGGCTTCCTCACGATGACCCACCTTAAGATAGATGAATCTATAAATTTTAGATTGATATCTATCGTAAAGAGAGCCAAAAGCCGAAGCCTCGCCATTGATGGCATTTAATACTAATTTTTTTTCCTCACCATCTATCATAGATAACGAATGAATAAACAAAATGTTACAAATTTTTTTGGAGCGGAATACCGGAATCGAACCGGCGCCCTCACCTTGGCAAGGTGACGTACTGCCACTATACTAATTCCGCAAATTTAATTTTAAATTATAATATACCAATTTATTTTTTTTCTCAACACCCTCAACCCGCTAAATAAAAAAGAGCAGTTAATTCTGCCCAATATAAAAAAACTATCTAAGAAATTTATCATCCGCTAATTGACTGTTAAACGTAAACCTATTAGCGCATGACGGCGTTCCGCAATCATTCAAACGAACAGGCAAACAGCTTGTAAGCACCGGGGTATTGCCATTCTCAAGAGAAATAAGAGGAACAATGCTATCTTCTGCCGAATGAATATTGCCGCCAAAACGAGAAGCAAATGCCCACATGTCATTAAGCGGACTTTTAAAGCAGTTATATATCCATAAAGGCACCACTTCTTCCGCTGATAATGGCCAGCGGCAACTTTCAAGTATTATTTTATTTGCCTCTTTCGGATTTTCGCCAATAAAATAAGCGCCCTTATCAATTTCAGTCATCCAATAGCATCCCAAATCAGACTGCTCAACATTATAAACGCCTATCTCATTTTTCGGGCGCAATGTTTCGAGTAAATCTTTGCCAAAAATAATTTCTCCGGATTGCGCATTTTTAACGGCAATCATTTCCATCTGCAATGAAATACCCAAAACTTTTTTGCTTATAACCGGCAAAAGCGGAAAATATGCTCCGAAAATCGCTTTATCGGAAACTGCCTTGATCGCGCGATGGCGCGATTCCCTTAATTGCCAAATAATTTCCCTGGCCTTATCCACGGAAATTTTTCTTTGGTTAATAAAAGCCTGCAAGCGATTACTTAAAATATCAAGCATCACAAGAGATTGCTCTTCTAAATATTCTTTCCCGTAGATAGAAAATTTTTCTCGAAATTGTTTAGCGGCTTCTTCTATCAATCTGTCGCCTCGTTCAAACGATATTAAATTGCCAGTTAGCGCATCCAAAATACATTTAAGAACCAAACTCGACCCCATATGCCCTTCCTTTCCTTTTTTATTTTTCAAAGAACTAATTATATTAAATATTATAATATCATACTATTTAAATCCGTCAATTTTAAAGGCGCGAATTCAAATCTGAACTGCACCACTTAGCAAAAAACGAAAATCCTGCGGAGAGGTATTCGTATGATACTCATACGACGAATATACTCTCCATATGTACACACAATTCACCAAAGAAACCCGCATTGAGCTTGCCGCGC
>JACRPK010000003.1 GCA_016214005.1 Candidatus Wolfebacteria bacterium | reverse complement strand
TTTGAATTTCAAAACGCCAAAAGAAGTAATGGAAGAAAATAATTTATTCAAAAATATGGATAAAATAAAATTAAGTGATATGATAAAAGTCGAAGAAAATAAAAAAGCCGAGTGTTCGGCTTGAGGGGTTCACGTGCGAATACGCATATAAATAAATTTTAACGATTTTTTAGATTATTAACAATTAAACCTTCTGCCTTGTCGCAACCGATGGAATCGAGACAAAAAATATCGCCCCCTTGCCTTCTTCCGATTCAAACCAAATCTTTCCGCCAATTTGTTCAACCATAGATTTTACAATATAAAGCCCCAAACCATTCCCTTCGGGATCGGCTTCTTTGGCATTTGAAGCTCTGAAAAATTTGGTAAAAATTTTTTTCTGCTCGGACTTTGGTATGCCGCAACCATTATCAGAAACTTTTATAATAACATCCGGCGGGTGCCTTAGGATATCAACGCTTATTCGTCCATTTTCCGGAGCATATTTAATGGCATTGGTAATTAAATTCTGGAATATTATGCCAATAATATTTTCATCAGCAGGAACAAGCGGAGTATCAGCGTCATAATTTTCAACAATATTGATTTTTTTATCTTTAATTTGCTGACTTAATCCCCTTACCCAATCCTTGGCAATCTCAACAATATCAACCGGATGTTGTTCAAAAACAAAAGTGCCGAGTTCAATGCGGGAAATGTTAAGCAAAGAATTGACCAAATCTATCATCCTTAAATTAGCTGTGTTTATTTCTTTCAAATACTCCCTCTGTTTATCATTAACATTCCCGATGGTGCCTTTTAAAAGCATTTCTATATGCCAATTAATAATTGTCGGAGGAGTGCGCAATTGATGGGATGCCAAAGAAATAAATTCGCTCTTTGCCTTGTCAACTTCCTGCTCTTTGGTGATATCTCTAAAAACGACCACCGCGCCAACTCCGGATTCCATTTTAAACGGCGCGGCAGTCAAAGCAACCGGAAATTTCTTGCCGGATAAAACCTGAAAAGACATATCATCCATCAAGCCTACAATTTGCGGTTTTTTCTCATTTAAAGTTTTAATTATCGGCATTTGCCCATTTTGCATTTCTTTTCCTTTTTTAATAGCAACCACCACCCTGCCAATGTCTTGTCCAACAGCCCGAGAAAGAGGAATCTCTAAAAGTTTTTCCGCCATTAAATTCATTAAAATAATTTTTTGATTTGCATCAACTACCAAGAGCCCCTCTTCCATTGAAGAAATTATCGATTGAGCCTGATCGCGCTCGGCTTTTAATTGATTTTCCAATTCATGAGAATCTTCCAGCAAGTTCATCATTGCGATTTTTTGACCTTCAAGAATTTTTGTATAATCGGCAAATCTTTCTTCCGCCCTTTTTCTTTCGGAGATATCCCTTTGGAACCCGGCAAAGCCGATAATACCGCCATTATAATTTTTTAAAGGCATTAAAATTTCATCGGTGTCATATAAAGACCCGTCTTTCTTCCTGTTGGTAATTTCGCCGCGGAATGTCTTGCCGCTCAAAAGATCGTTCCAAAGATTGACATAAAAATTCCTGTCAAATTTTCCAGATTTTATAAGACGCGGCGTGCCTTTGTTGACAACTTCCTCCGCCGACCAACCGGTTAATTTTTGCCAAGCATAATTAACATACTTAATTACTCCCTGAAGATCTGTAATCACAATTCCCTCTGGATTGCTTTCAATTATTGCCATTAGCTGCTCTTTACTGGAAAAAATAACTTCCGCGGCTTCTTCAAAAATAACATCTTTTTCATCGATGCCGGCAAAAACAAGCGCGTTTTTAATATCCAAAATCATTTGCGGCAATCCGGAAATATACCACAGACAATTAGAGAAATCGCCAACATTTTTTTTAATAAAATCAATATCAAGCTTTCCAATAATCGTTTTAAAATAAAAATTTTTGTTTTGCTGTTCCAAGTCTTTCAATTCTTTTACATAAGGAGTTTTTTCCGGCGCTTCATCGGAATGAAGCAATGAAATTTTATGAGGTAAATTCTCTTCCGCGGCAAAACGAGCCATACTTAAAAATGGCGTAATGCCGATGCCGCCAGAAATAAAAATAATTTTTTTGTCATCGCTTTTCGGTAAAATAAAACTTCCAAAAGGCCCCTCGACTTCAACTTTTACGCCAATCGGCAATTCGCTTATTCCCCGCTTAAAACCGCTTTGCGACATTCTAAAAGCTATTGCTGCCGAATGCTTATCGCTTGGCGATGAAGTAATTGAAAAAACCCGGCTATTGCCTTTTAAATCCGGATAAATAAGGCCAGGGATAATAACTCTCAAATATTGGCCAGCCTCAAAATCAAAAATATTCTCACCAAAATCAAGGGTTATTTCAATTGTGTCTTTGGCAATTTCTTTTTTGCCTGCTATTTTCGCTTGAATCATTGTTTATTTTTTTCGTCTAATTCTTTAATTTCTTTTTTGAGCTCAGCCATTTTTATTTCCCGACCGACCATCAATTTATTCATTCTTTCAAGCTCTTCGGTGCGAGCCTGCAAGTCAGCTGTTCTTTGAGCAACCTTAACCTCAAGCCCCTTTGTATATTCTGCGACCTCGTTTTCAAGCATCTTCCTTTCGGTAATATTTTCAACCATCAAAAGCAGCCTTTCAACACTTTCACCGGCAGCATCAAAAATTGGAGCGCCAAAACAATGATTATAAACTTCATTTTGACCGCCAAAAGGAACATAATGGATTTCCGCATCGAATGATTTACCAAAAAACCCCGCCCGCAAAAATTTATCAAGTCCGGAAGATTGAAATATTGAAATATCAAAAACATTTAATCCGATAATTTCTTTAAAATTTTTAATTCCAGTCATCTCCATCATTTTCGGATTAAACGATTCAATGATTCCTTTTTTATTAATTGTAAAAATTCCATGAGGAGATTTTTCAATAATGCCCATCAACTCTTTTGATTGATTAAAAATTTTTCTATTTTGCCTGTTAAAAACAATAAAAAGCAAAATAGCCATTAGAACAATAATCAACGAAGTTGACCCGAATATTGAATAATTTAATTTGCTTATCAAACCAACAACTTCTGAAAAATCGGCATAAAATTCAACAATCCCCGAGACTCTTTTATTTTCATCAAAAACCGGAATATAAATTTCCAAAAATTTTTCAAGGCCAAGTTCTTTTTTCGGCTCATTTTCAATTTTTGAAACAAGCTCTCCCTTTAAAGCGTTAATAACTTTATCAACCTCTATTCTTCCGCCAATACTGCTTTTATCAGCCATTGTCGACCAAACCAAAATACCCTCGCTATCAAAGATATTTATTCTGGCGATATCCAGAAATTTCATCCCTCCTGAAAATTTAATTAATTTCTCTTGAATCGCAGAATTTTGAATTATCTCTCCATGCTGCAGGGCCAAGATTTCATCTAAATTATTTTCCTGGGCGTGATTTTGAACATGGTCAAAAATAGGATTAGTTTTTGAGTCAACTATAAATTTATCAATAATATTCGTAAAAAATAAGCTTAGTCCGATGCCAACCGATCCGATTATCAAAACGCTAAAAATCAACGGTATAGAAACAGAACTCGGCCCCATAGACGCTTCAGGCGCTTCTGGAATAAATTCCCTGCCGGCAAAAAAAATAAACAAAATCGCGAGAATTAAAGCCGCTCCCAAAGCGGTTAAGGCCGAATTTCTGAAAATATCAACGCTTAAAAATGCCTCTGGCAAAACAACCTCTGTAATCAAAACTCCAAAATTTTCAGGAATGCATTTCGAAACGCCCAAAACTTTTTCACCGACATAATTAAGATAAATGCCATTGAAATCTCTTTCACTGCTGAAACAAGCCCTGGCGGGCAAGGTACCAACCTGCTGTTTTAAAATCGCGTCCGGAACAAAACGCGAAGGTGTGAGCATATACCCGTCGCCATTAACCAAATAAGATTCTGTTTTGCCATAATTAATATTGAGAATATTATCAATATCGCCAATAACGATATGGGCTACTAAAAAGCCGATTTTTTGGTTGCTGTCTTTTGCAGAATATAAAGGAGCGCCAATGTGAATCATTGGCCCAGGGAAATTATGGTCGTACATTATTATATGATTTATTACCATTGAATCTCCAAGATGTAAATTATTCAAATCTTTAAAATGCCCGAATTGATCAATCATATTTTCTTTTGAAAAAGGAGGGTTCGCCGGCGCAAACTTGCTGATTCTGCTGGTATCGGTTGAACTGATAATATTGCCGTTAACGTCCAAAACATCAGCAATTGCAAATGTTTTATCAAAAGAAAATTTTTGATTTTTAATATAAGAAGCCAGACTATCCGCCGGCAGGCAAATTTTTGATTTATTCAAGGGGCATTTTCCGGAAATAATTTCTTCTGTCAATTGTCTTATTCGTTCATCAAACGCCCAATCAGATGTCCGCTTTTTAAGACCATCAAAAAAAATTTCAATCTCCCCCAATTTTGATTCGCTTATAACCGAAAGTCTTTCAATGGCTTTTTCTTCCAAAATAGAACGAGCGGAAAAATAACTTATCGTAGAAATTAAAATTATTGGCAAAAAAGATCCGAACAAAAAAAATAAAATGATTTTTTGGGCGCAAGTTTTCTTTTTAAGTTCAAAAATACCGCCTTTAAAAAATTTCATAATTTTATTTTTTTATCCTTTCAACCCCTTTTTTAAGATAATCTTCAGTTTTATCGATACTTTCTTTCAATTTATTAACTAAAAATTTTTCATCGGTCTCGTCCGGAGTTTCAAAAGCGTCTTCAATTTTCTCTAAATCAATGCGAATAAGCGCGAACATTTTGCTTATTTCCGATTCTGAAAACAAAACTCTTAACAGCAATTTTTCTTGCTTTTTTTTATAAAAGAAAATTCCGCTGCCAAACCCGGCCGCCATAATCAAAATTAAAAAGAAAATCGTGCCGGTCGGGCCAAGCGCGATAAAACCAATCTGAATAATCGGCTTGCTTTTTACCTCAATTTCGGAAGATTCAATATCTAAACTAAGCGCCCCTCTTTCATCTTGGGCCTGAGCAATAATTTTATAAGTTCCGTTGCGCAAAGGATTATCAAAAGTAATTTCCCAATTTCTCCTATCGTCTGAATGAGCGATATCGCTAAAAGCCAATGTCCCCTGCCAATATGCGCGCAATAAAATATTAATATTGGGCAAAGAAGCGCCTCTGACGTTCAGCCCCCTTTCCTCATCGGAAAATAATTTATCGGGAACAAAAGTAATTTTAGGAGATTCAATCGGCAATATTTCAAGTTCAACAACCGCTTCAGCGCCATTGCCAGCCCGATCAATAGCCTTAACAACAACCCTTGATTTTTTCGGAGGTTGAGTCGGAAGCTTATAAGTTCCTCGGAATTCCGCAGCTGAAATTTTTATCAAATCTCCGTCAGCAATTCTAACCTGATATTCGCTCAATCCGGAAAGAGCGTCTGTAGTTTTGAATTGAAAAACTGGCTGCGGATTGTCAGTAATTAATCCCGGGTCAGCGCTTATTTCAAACGGCTTTGGCGGAGTGCGATCAATGGCAATGCGATAATGAGCTGTCGCACCCCAGCCGACATTATTTTTAAAACGGACATGCAAATACCAAATACCGTCGCCAAGGGACAAAAATTCCTTGTGATCAAAAAGTCCGTCGGAAATTGTCGGATTAGTTCCCTGATTTTTATCAATAATTGCCGCCACCTCGGAAACATCGCTCGGCAAATTCCACCTTGCCAAAAAATTTCCCGAAACATTATACCAGCGGCTAGCGTCAGGATATAACGCCACTGAAATTTGCGGCTTGCTTGGCGTATTCTCCACTTTTTCCGGAGCTCGGCTGATTTGAACCGGCGCCACAACGCCCGTCTGACGCACCTCGCCAATATCAATTTGCGCGCTCTTAGTCTTAGAAAGCACATTTGCTCCGCTTCCATCGCTGGCGGTTATAGCGGCATCGGCAAAAGCAAAATTAGCCTGACCGATACTTTTGGCCCGAAAAATAATAGTAATAACTTTTAATGATTGTCCGTTTAGGCCGTTTGTCGAACCGCCTAAAAATCGAACTACTCCTTCATCGTTTGAATAAGATGGTTCCTGCAGCCAAAAATTAAAAACCGAATCGCTGCGATCAATTTTTACAACCTCAACAAGATTTTTATCAAAAGAAATCGATGCCTGAGCGACATTGATAGCCGTTCCTTCGCTATCCACTCTCACTTCTTCAAAAAATTGATCGCTAACCGCAACGGCAGTCTTTTCAGCGCCGAAATTTAAACTTGCCGCCTGCGTCAGAGGAACCAAAAAACAAAAACTAAATAATCCGATTAAAAATCCAATTGCCGCTATGCTTAAATATTTCATTAAATTAAATTATTAAAACGCTATAATTTAGAAAGATAGCGACCTAACAAAAATGCTTAAATCTTGCGCGTCAACTTTTCCGTCGCGGTTAAAATCGAGCTGCAAACGAGTTTTGCTATCCGGCGAAAGCCACCTTGAAATAAAAATACTTACATCAGAGGCGCTGATCCGGCCATCATCATTTAAATCGCTGGAAGAAACTACGCTGCTAATGACCGAAAAGCTATTCTCCAAAGAAAATTCCGTAAAAGTTTCGCCGGAAATTTTTTGATGAGCGCGAACGCGATGTTCTCCAAGGCTTAAATCTAAAGTATTAAGCAGCAAACTCCAGCTCCCATCGTTTCCGGCCATCACTCGCTCAGAAAGCAACGATTTGTCCAATTCCACTTCAATTTCTCTATTGGGAACTCCATAGCCAGTGATAGCTATAAATCCTCCCTTGGTAGCAACGCGCCGCAAAAATCCGATTGTTGGCGGAAGAATAATATTTTGTTCAATTAAGCTCGGAGTTATAGTAAGGGCGTAAGTTTTGCTCTGAGAGATTCTTTGATTTGGATCAGTGGCAATCAAGAAAAATTGTCTTAAACCAAATGCTACCCCCTTAAAAGAAATATTAAAATTACCATTGCGAGAAGCGACTTCTCGTTGACTTATCGGAATATTTCCGTCCGAAATCGTCAAAAGAGTAATTTGAGCCCCGGGAAAAGTTTTTCCAGAAAAATTAACAGTCGCTGACAAAGGCGCTGCAAATCCTCCGCCTCCTCCGCCAGTGGCAACAGGAGAAACAACAGGGGCAGGCGACACAGCCGCAACCGTAAACACCAAAATCCTGGTTGAAGAAACATCTAATCCAGTTGACTGAGAATCCGAAAGAGTTAACGTAATTGTCTCAGCAGTTGAATCCGTAATATTAGCCGAACCAATGCCGCTTGCTATTGTCACCAAACCTCCGCCGGTAGCTGATCCGGTGAGGATGAGCGTCACTGCGCCATTAAAAGTAGTGTCAACATTGCCGCTGTTATCTTCGGCGCGAATAGCAACAGCTGCCGATTGTCCAACTTGCGTATCTGAAACCTGGGCTATTGCAAATCTTGTCGCCACAATCGGCGCGGCGCTCACGCTCACTGAATCTGACGCGTCATCAATGCCAACATTTCCATCGGGAGCAGTTACGTTATCAGAAGCAGTGATGGTCCATGTGTTAACGCTATCGTCATAATACCAAAAATTAACCGAAGAATTTCCGCTTGAAATTGTTATTTGGCTGATTGGACTTCCGCCGCTTGCCGCATTATAAAAAGCGGTTGAGGTTGAATTATCGGTTGAATAAATATGAACAATCTGGCTTCCGGAAGTTGTTAAATTCCCAAATTCATCTTTGCGACTTACAACATATCCCAAACGAGTGCCGGCTGTCATGTCTCCCGGATTATTTAAAGCAAATTGAGAAGTGGCGCCAGATGATATAATAATTTGATCAACACTATCTGATATCCCGGTGTTTCCATCAGGAGCAGTTGCATTATCAGATGCTGTAATATTCCAAGTCCCAGCAGCGCCTTCAAAATACCAAAAATTTCCGCTAGACGTTCCGCTAGCAATGGAAATTGAAGAAATGATGTTGCCATTAGTTTCCGCGTCATAAAAAGCTGACAACCCGCCAGTGGCATTTGTATAAAGATAAGCCGTTGTATTGCCAGAAGATACTAAATTGCCAAATTGATCTTTACGGGTAATTGTGTAAGCGGCTCTTGTGCCGGCAGTGATTGAACCGGGGTCGTTTAAATTAAATTGCGCAATTGATCCGGGACTAAAAATAATTTGCGCTGTTGAACTAATATTAAGTCCAGTGCCCTGGGTATCCGAAAGAGAAAGATTAACAGTTTCCGCGATTGTGTCAGTAATATTCACCGAACCAATGCCGTTAACAACACTTACCAAGCCACCCAGCGTTGCCGAGCCGCTTGTTACCAAAGTCACTCCACCGCTATATGATGTGTCTAAATTTCCAGAGGAATCTTCCGCTCTTATAGTTACCGCAACCGTGTCTCCGGCTGTTGCGCTTGACTGAACTACTATAGTAAATCGCGTTGCCACAATCGGCGCGGCATTAACCGCAAGCTGATCAGTGGCATCAACAATCCCAATAGCGCCGTCCGGAGCAGTTGCGTTATCAGAAGCAGTGATGGTCCAGGCGCCAATACTATCATCGTAGTACCAAAAATTAGCCGAAGAATTGCCATCTGCAATTTGAATAGAAGTAATGGCATTCCCAGCAGAAGCGGCATCATAAAAAATGGCGCTGGTGCCTGTTGAATTCGTATAAAGATATGCAATAGTATTGCCGCTAGTTGTTAAATTTCCAAATTGATCTTTACGGGTAATTGTGTAAGCGGCTCTTGTGCCGGCAGTGATTGACGACACGTCATTAAGACTAAATTGAGAAACTAAAGTGGCGGTGATAGAAATTTGATCCGTAGCATCGTCAATACCAGTGGCGCCGTCCGGAGCTGAAACATTATCCGAAGCGGTAATTGTCGGAGAGCCGACTAATTCGTCATAATACCAAAAATTAGCTGATGACGATCCGTCAGGGATAATAACCGAAGTAATAATATTTCCGTTGGTTGCTGAATCGTAAAATTTTTCATTTTGTCCAACAGCATCGCTATAAAGATAAGCCGTTGTATTACCAGAAGATACTAAATTGCCGAATTGATCTTTACGGGTAATTGTGTAAGCGGCTCTTGCGCCAGCAGTGATTGAACCGGGGTCGTTTAAATTAAATTGGTTTGCAGTTGCGGCAGTAATAGAGATTTGATCCGTGGCGTCATCAATGCCAGCAGTTCCGTCCGGAGCGGTTGAATTATCGGAAATGCTAATCGTCGAAGTTCCGACAACCTGGTCATAATACCAAAACGAAGCCGAAGAAGTGCCGTTGGGAATAGTTATTGAAGTGATAATGTTCCCAGCAGAAGCTGTGTCATAAAATGCGCTCAATCCGCCAGTCGCGCTGCTATATAAATAGAATGTTTCATTGCCAGATGTCACTAAATTCCCAGCCTGATCTTTTCTATTAACAACATACGAAGCTCTATCGCCGGCAATAATTGACGATATATTATTAAGGAATAATTGGGATGTCGGACCAACGCTGATTGTAAATGTCTGACTACCTGAAACGCCGCCACCCGGAGCTGGATTTGACACGCTCACGCTAGCCGTTCCCACTGAAGCAACATCCGCTGCGGTTATTGCGGCAGTTAACTGCGTTGATGACACAAATGTCGTCGCGCGAGAAAAACCATTCCATAAAACGCTTGAATCTGAAACAAACCCGCTGCCGTTTAAAGTAAGAGTAAATGCTCCGCTGCCGGCATCTCTTGAAGTTGGACTGATTAAAGATAAAACCGGCGCCGGATTTGAAACCGAAACAGCATTGCTCAACGCCGAAGTTAACCCAGATGAAGAAGCGCAAATTTTAATGCTTTCCCCATAAGAATATTTCATCGCAGTATAAGCCACTATTCCAGACACAACGCTGACTCCGCTGACCGGAGTTGATGTGATAGTTCCAGATCCAGCCGCGCCGCCGCAAGACTGGGTCGAAAGAACAGCTGAAAGCGAAATAGTTGTTGAGTTGTCGGATGTGGCGGTATTGCCAAATTGATCGCGAACCGCGATAACCGGCTTAGTAGAAAAATCAGAATTTGTTTCAGCGGATGATGATGGCTGAGTTGTATAAACAAGTTGAGTTTTTACTCCAACCACCTCTGTAAGCGTACCAAAATTTGTGCTCCCCGTAACGCCGGAGATTGATGATGTGCCGGATTTTATAATATTTCCAGAAGCCAAAGGCGTGCCAGCGCTCGGCCTTGCCCGAACATTTTGCCAAGTCAAGGAATTTCTTACGCCGCTGCTGGTTTTAGAAGTAATGGTAATAGCTAGCGTATTTGAAGTTCGAGTCACGGCAATAGTTGATCCGCTCGCAAGACCATTAATATTGCGATTATTATTTCCACTCCCGGCAATGCGAGTTACCAAAACATTTGGTGCCGTACTGCCAGTATCAAAAACAAAGCCCGAAGGAACATTTAAAATAATCGTGCCAGTACCGATATCGCCTGTCGCGCCTTCTGAAATAATCGGACCGTTAAGCGAAGTGTATGATCCGCCGGTTGTGTCAGCGGAAATCGCCGAACCGCCGGTGGCCGGCGTTGCCGTAGCCGTGGCAAAAACTTGATTTATAAAAAAAGTAAAAGCTATTAAAAATATAAAAATATTTACGAATATAATCTTAAAAATTTTTTTATAAATCATACTTTGTTTAAATAATTTAATTTTACACCATTCCTCTTTTGCCGCCAAGGTGATCTTTAATTTTTTCAATTACCTCTTCAAGCGAATGCTGCGATTTGACGAAATAATCAACCGCTCCCATGGCAAGCGCCTTCTTGATTTCAACATCGCCGCTTAAATTAGAAAGCACAATCACTGGAATAGTTTTCCACTCCGGATTTTTTTTAAGTTCTTCTAAAACATAAAATCCGTCTTTTTTGGGCATCAAAATATCCAACAAAATAATATCCGGATTTTTGCTTCTTATTTTTCCGACCGCCTCTTCTCCGTCAAAAGCCACATCAACTTTATATCCTTCAACGCTAAGGCTGTCTTGCAAAGCGCGCACTAAAAATTTTTCATCTTCAACGATTAATACATTATTCATATTTATATTTTAAATTATCAGCAACAATAATTCAATAAATTATGTTGCCCATAATTTATATTTATCTTACTATATAAATTATATAAATAAAATATATGAAATCAAAAAAACAAAAAATCGGCTGGCTGGAAGATTTTGAACTTCACCACGATACCAAAAAAAGCGTTTGGGCGATTATTTCCATCGGCATCGCCATTATTTTTTTATTGGCGAGATTTCAAGGCGCCGGACCGGCCGGCAATTTCTTTTACAATATTTTTGAAAAGCTTTTTGGCATCGGCTATTATCTGCTGCCTTTGATTTTTTTCATAATGGCCGGAGTTTTTTTGGCATCCGACCGCCAAAAAATTTACAAAATCACTACCATTGGCGCAGTTGTTTTCGTTTTGTCAGGTCTTGGCTTGATTGACATTATTTCCCCAGATAAGGCCGGCTTTGCGGGGTATTTAATTGGATTGATAGAAAAACTTTTCGGCTATGTCGGCTCAATTGTCATATTAATTGCCGCTGCCATTGCTTCTTTGCTCATTACCTTAAATTTACCAATCCAAATAAAAAAGTTTTTTGAGAAAAAAGAATATAAAAAAAATAAAACAAAAGAAAAATCGCTTGAAGTTGAAATCAAAGAATCTCTTGCTATCACTGGTGATAGTAAAAAAGAAAAAGATAAAAACGAGGATGAAAAATCAGAAGAAAAAATTCCGGAGATAATTTCTGGCATCCAAAAAATAAAAAAATTATCGTCTGCTACAAAAAATTTATCGCCAAATTACGTTTTTCCGCCTTTGGATTTATTAAAATCTTCCGTTGAAAAACCGACCGTCGGAGATTTGCGAACTAGCGCCAATATTATTAAAAGAACATTAGAGAGCTTCGGCATTCCGGTTGAAATGGGAGAAATCAATATCGGTCCAAAAGTGACGCGCTTCACTTTGAAACCAGCCGAAGGAGTCAAACTTTCAAAAATCATCGCCCTTAACCCTGATCTCGCGCTCGCTTTAGCAGCTCACCCCGTAAGAATAGAAGCGCCGATTCCAGGAAAATCTTTAGTTGGTATTGAGGTTCCCAATAAAGCCGCGGCCGTGGTGCGGCTTGGCAGTTTAATGCATTATTCTGAATTTAACGAATCTGGACCCTTGGGCTTTATTTTAGGCCGCGACGTTACTGGCGATCCGATTTTTACCAACATTGAAAAAATGCCCCATCTTTTAATCGCCGGATCAACCGGATCGGGCAAATCAATCGCTTTGCACTCGCTCTTAATTTCTCTGCTTTATAAAAATTCTCCCCAAAATTTAAAAATGATCTTAATTGACCCCAAGCGCGTGGAACTTTCAATTTACAACGGCTTGCCGCATTTAGTTTCACCCGTTATTACTCAAGCCAAAAAAAGCGTCGGCGTTTTCCGCTGGGCGATCGAAGAAATGGACAAACGCTATGAAACTTTAATGCATGCCGGCTCGCGCGACATTAAAAGCTACAATAAAAAGCACGAAGACGATCCTATGCCCTACATATTAATAGTGGTTGATGAACTCGCTGATTTAATGGTAAGTTATGGCCGCGAAGTCGAAGGCGCGATTGTCCGCTTGGCGCAAATGGCGCGCGCCACCGGAATTCATTTAATCCTCTCTACTCAAAGGCCTTCGGTTGAAGTCATCACTGGGCTTATCAAGGCCAACATCACTTCTCGCATGGCGCTTCAGGTTCCCTCTCAAGTCGACTCGCGCACAATTTTAGATTCCAGCGGAGCGGAAAAACTTTTGGGCGGCGGGGACATGCTTTTTATATCTTCCGAACTTTCTAAGCCAAAACGCATCCAAGGCGCTTATGTGAGTGAAGATGAAATCAAAAAAGTGGCGGAATTCATTAGGGAAAATAATAAAGAAGTCATTGAAAAAATATTAGACAATGAAACTCCGAATTTTGAGAATAATTCTAACAACGAACAATCCGCAAAAAGCGACGGAGATCTTTTTGATCAATACAATAATTCCGACGAAGATGATGAGCTTTTAGATGAAGCCATAGAAGTGGTCAAGGCCGCCCAAAAAGCATCGGCTTCGCTTCTGCAAAGGCGCCTTAAAGTAGGATACGCTAGAGCTGCCCGGCTTTTAGATATAATGGAACAAAAAGGCATTATTGGCCCAGGCGACGGCGCCAGGCCAAGAGAGGTTTATCTGGAAAATCAATAAATCTGCAAATAAAATTTCACAAAATTTTATTTTTATTTTATTAAAATTTTAACAGACTGGGCGGATAATATTGCAGAACCTTACAAATGTGCAACACAAAATGCATTCTATATTTTATTCTCGCCAGCGTTTCGCTAAAAAATCGTCTCGCAGGTCGAACGGGTATGATGCCAAGAAAATATGTTTTTCAGAATGTCTCGGAAGGCTAAAAAGCTTGGTCTCCGAAGGAGTTTTTAGCCTGAGAGCCAAGCTCTTGATTTTTCGCTGGAAAAAATCAAAGAGCGGTTCTGAAAAACATATTTTCTTGGCAAACTTGGCTGAAAGCAAATACCATGGCAAAATTGATTTCAAGTAAATAATTGACTATTATTTAAAAAAGACAAAATATGGCCAACCTTTCAAAAACATTCAGTGAAACTCTCAGGGAAATTTTTGATTTGCGCGGATTAAATGCCAAAAAAATTTCAGAAATTACCGACATTTCGGAAGTCTACGTTGCCGCGCTCTTAAACAACGATACCAAAAAATTGCCAGCGCTACCCTATGCCAGGGGTTATATTTTAAAAATCGCCGAAGTCGCCAATATTGACCCCAAAGACCTGATTGAACTTTATAAAAAAGAAATTCCGGAATATATCGGCGAAAAAGACAAACTCCCGTTCAATCGCTTTTCAAGAAAACTTATAGATAAAAAGAAATTGATATTTCAAATTATCATTATGGCGGCGCTGATTTATTTAATTTTCAGAATTGACGATCTTGTTGGAGTTCCCAAAATAGAGATAATCAATCCTGCGGAAAATTATTTAATTGTAAGCGAGCCATTTATAAACATTTCCGGAGTTGCTCAAAATTTTTTTGATAAACTTACAATCAACGGCGAAGAAATTCCAATAAACAAAAATGGCTTGTTTGAAAAAAAATTAGAACTTCATCCGGGCGAGAATAATATTGAATTTAAGATCAAAAGATTTTTAGGGCGCGAATTAAAAGTCGTTAGGAAAGTAATATATCAACCATAAGATTTTATAGCGTTGTTTACATTTTCAAACAGATTGCCCTTCAGAAACAGAATATTTTTGCTCCAGCGGCAAAAATTTCTTCTCCCTCGAGCTGATGGTCCCCCGCTTGAGGCGGAGGAACCAAGCCCATCAGCCCTGCGGGATGTTCTTCAAGACAATCTATTTGAAAATATATAAAGATTTACAGCAGAAAATATTTTTTAAGCCAACCTGTCGGAGCGATAGCCATAAATTACCGAATGAGAATCAAAAAGCAGGAAAATTGCGTTGTTTGAATCCCGACTTCGCCGTAGGCGAGGAGGTTGAGTTCGCTATTTTCCGTAAATCTTTTTGTGACGAATGAGGATAATTTATCTATCGCGAAGATCGTTGGCGTAAAAAGATTTTCTGCTGTAAAATATAAACAACGCTCGGATTTCTTACAATATCAACCATAAAAAAATTAAAATGACAAAACAAAAAGACGAAACAAAAAATAATGATTTGGATAAATTATTGGAATCTTTGCAGGAAAAATTCGGCGAAGGCGCGATAATGAAGCTCGGCGACATTAAAAAAGTCGATGTGGCGGTTGTTTCAACCGGCTCTTATTCGCTTGATTTGGCTTTGGGCGTCGGCGGATTTCCCAAGGGAAGAATAATTGAAATTTTCGGGCCCGAAAGTTCCGGTAAAACCACCTTAGCTCTTCATGCTGTGGCCGAAGTCCAAAAAGTCGGCGGCAAAGCGGCTTTTATTGACGCTGAACACGCCATGGATCCGGAATACGCCAAAAAATTAGGAGTAAAATTAAACGAGCTTATTATTTCTCAGCCGGATTCCGGAGAAGAGGCCTTAAATATATTGGAAAGCTTGGTCAGGTCGGGAATGATTGATATTATTGTTGTTGACTCGGTTGCCGCTCTTACTCCCAAAATCGAAATTGAAGGCGAAATGGGCGCGCAATATATCGGCCTCCAAGCCAGAATGATGAGTCAGGCTCTAAGAAAACTTACCGCCATTTCTTCTAAATCAAATACTCTAATTATTTTTATCAACCAGCTTCGCGAAAAAATCGGAATGATGGGCTATGGCGAACCAACCACCACCCCCGGCGGCCGGGCTTTAAAATTTTACGCATCAGTAAGAATTGATATCCGCCGCATCGCCCAAATCAAAAAAGGGGAAGATATTATCGGCAATCGCGTAAGAGCCAAAGTCGCCAAAAATAAAGTGGCGCCGCCGTTTAAAGTCGCGGAATTTGACATAATTTACGGCGAAGGGATTTCTTATGCCGGCGATATTTTAAATTCAGCCATCAAAACCGGCGCCATCGCAAAATCCGGAAACACTTACAGCTTTGAAAACGAAAAAATCGGCGTCGGTCTTGAGGCGGCCAGAGAAAAATTAAAAGAAGATAAACAGCTCCTTAATAAAATAAAAAAGACTTTAAATCAAACTTCGAAATCTTAAAATAAATAAAATGCTTATTTTGGGAATTGATCCGGGCTCAACGCGTGTTGGTTACGGACTAATTAAAAAACAAAATAACGAACTCAAACTTATAACAAGCGGTTTGCTTAAAATTTTAAGTAAAGATAAAGGCTTGAGACTTTTAGAAATCGAAACCCAATTTCTGAAGCTTTTAAAAACCCAAAAGCCGGATTTGGTGGTTTTGGAAAAACTTTTTTTTATGAAAAACCTTAAAACCGCTATGGAGGTCGCCCAGTCGCGCGGGGTCTTGACATTAATTTGCGTAAAACACAAAATATCCCTATTGGAATTGGCGCCGTCGGAAATAAAATCCGCTGTCGCCGGTCATGGTCAGGCTGATAAAAAATCAATTTCCAGTATGGTTTCAAAAATTTTGAAAGTTGATGAAATCAAAGGACCCGATGATATTACGGACGCTATCGCGGCCGCCATCGCTGGGTCAAACAATTTTTACCTAAAAATAAACAATATAAAATTGGAATTATAAAATTTATAAGGTCGAAAAAATAAAATACTAAAAATGGCGAAAGAGCAATTAAAAACAGCTTCCGAGCTAGAAGATGACGACATCAATACAGGAAGTGACGATGATGAAATTTGTCCGAGCTGCGGCATTGATCTGGAAAATGGATCTTGTCCGGAATGCGGATTTGTTTCCGGAGAACTGGAAAAAGACGAACCTGAAAGCGGATTCGGCTACGAAGAAGCAAGATAATAATCAATGAAATCATCCCCGCAAGGGGTGATTTTATTTTATTAAAGAGCTAAAATAGAATTATAAAATGTTTATGTATAAAAAACCGAAATTTAGGCAAAAAAAACAATCTTCAAATTCATGGCTTAAGGCAATTTTAGCCGCGTCATTAATTTTTGCCGTAATTTTTATTTGGGGAGTTTTTAAATTTGTTGAATTGGCCAAAGATTTGCCCAATCCCCAGCAATTTATCAGCAGTCGCCAAATTTCCCAATCAAGCAAAATTTATGACAAAACCGGCGAAACACTGCTTTATGAAATTTATAATCAAGAAAAAAGAACTGTTGTTCCTTTTGAAGAAATTCCCGAATTTGTAAAAAAAGCCACTATCAGCGTTGAAGATAAAAATTTTTATATTCACCCAGCAATTGATTGGCGGGCAATGATCAGGGCTATGATTATCAATATTGCTAAGGGCCGAGTTGTCCAGGGGGGGTCAACCATTACCCAGCAATTGGCAAAAAACGCCTTCTTAACTCCCGAACGCACCTATGAAAGAAAAATCAAAGAGTTAGTCATGGCCTTTTGGATAGAAAAAAAATATTCCAAGGACGAGATTTTAAGCCTTTATCTCAATCAAGTGCCTTACGGCGCCAATGCTTACGGCATCGAAGCTGCCAGTCAGATTTATTTTGGAAAATCCGTTAAAGATATAAATCTTGCCGAAGCCGCGCTCTTATCCGCCCTGCCCAAAGCGCCGACTTATTATTCTCCATGGGGAACTCATACCCAAGAGTTAATACAGCGCAAAGATTATATTCTGGGCCAAATGTTTGAGCTTGGCTTTATTGATGGAGAAGAGCTTGAAAGGGCAAAAAAATTCACCTTTAAATTTCTCGATTCGAACCTCGGATCAATTAAGGCGCCTCATTTTGTAATGATGGTAAAAGAGTATTTAGTTGATAAATACGGCGAGGATTTTGTTAATAAAGGCGGATTAAAAATAACCACCACCCTTGATTATAAAATGCAGCAAATTGCCGAACGTGTTGTTTCAGAAGGAGCCAAAAGAAACGACGAACTCTATAAGGGAAAAAATGCCTCCTTGGTCGCCCAGGATGCTAAAACAGGCGAAATTTTAGCCCTAGTTGGCTCGGCTGATTATTTTGACAAACAAAATGAAGGAAATTTTAATGTCGCTGCCCAGGGACTGAGACAGCCGGGCTCAGCATTTAAACCATTTGCCTATGTAACCTCTTTTGAAAAAGGATATTCTCCGGATACTATGGTTTTTGATTTGCCAACCGAATTTGTCCCCAATAATCCAAATTGTCCGGCAATTGTTAATTTTTCAAATGAATCAAAAGAATGTTATCATCCGCAGAATTTTGACAATGAATTTCGCGGACCAATAAGTTTAAGAAACGCTCTAGCCCAGTCAATTAATGTGCCAGCCGTAAAAATGCTTTATTTGGCCGGATTAAACGATACCCTAAAAACCGCTCAAAATATGGGAATTACAACCCTAAAAGATTCCTCTTCATACGGCTTATCTCTGGTTTTAGGAGGCGGCGAAGTTAAATTAATTGATTTGGTAAACGCTTATTCTGTTTTTTCTCAAAACGGATTAAAACATAATCAAAAAATAATTTTGAAAGTTGAAGATGCCAATAATCAAATCATTGAATCGTCTTCTGACCAAATTTTTAAAGTTTTAGATCCGAATCACGCTAAAATGATAAATGATATTCTTTCCGACCTTGACGCGCGAAGGCCGCTATACCACTCAAGCTTCAACCTTACCACATTTGATGAAACTCCAGATATTGAAGTGGCTTTAAAAACCGGCACTACAAATGATTATCGCGATGCCTGGACAATTGGGTATACCCCGTCTTTGGCTGTCGGAGTTTGGGCCGGCAATAATCGCCAGGAGCCGATGCAAAAAAATGCCGGAAGTATTTTAGCGGCTTTGCCGATTTGGAATGCTTTTATGAAAGAAGTATTAAAAAATTATCCGGCGGAAACATTTGAAAAGCCAATTGACGAAAACACATCAATAAAAAAACCTATGGTTAATGGAGACTTAACCGGACCGAATAATGAAATCCATGAAATTCTATATTATGTCGATAAAAATAATCCTATGGGAAATCAACTTCAAGATCCGAATTTAGATCTTCAATTTCAAAATTGGGAAACTCCGGTAAAAAATTGGGTACAAAATTTGGGAAGAGGTTAAATTATAAAATTTAAACTTTTAAAGGCATTAAAATATAAAACCAAGAATGATCTTCCGGAGATTTAATAATAATCGGCTTATTTTCAGTATTTAACCCTAAAGAAATATTTTCCGATTTTATATTTTTTATTCCGTCCAATAAAAATTGCCAATTAAAAGCCATTTCCAATTGATTCTCTAATTTTATTTTATTTTTAATCGAAATAATGTATTTATTTTCTCCAATCGTTTGATTTACCGAAAAAATTTCGATATTTTGATAATCTTCTTTAATTAAAAATTTAATTTCATTAAAACGATCTGAAAAAACACTGCTTAATTTAACGGCATTAATTAATTGTTCTGTTTCTAAAACTGCTTCAATTTCTATTTTTTTAGGAATAATTTGTTGGTAATCAGGAAATTCTCCGTTTATTAATCTGGAAATTATTTGGGTATCTTCAATTTTAAATAAAATTTGATTGGGATCAAAATAAATTAAAGCTTTTCCATTTTCATTAATTTGAAGTTCTTTAATAACTTCAAAAATCGTTAAAATTGGAATAATAATTTTAAAGTCTTTATTTATATTTGATTCAAATTGACTTTTATTAATTGTTTTCTCCGACAATCTGAATGTGTCGGTTGTTGCCAATTTAACCAAATTAGTTTGAAAATCAAATAAAACGCCATTTAATTCCTGTTTTGAATTTTTATTGTTTGCCGAGCTGATTATCGAAGTTAAATTTTCCAATAACAAAATATTGGAAATTTCAAAATAAAATTTTGTATTTTCTATATTCGGAATTATCGGGAATTCTTCTTTTTTAATTCCGTTAATTTCCGCGGAATAATTATCTGTTTTAATTATTAATTTATCATTTTCTGTTTCTAAGCTTATTCTTTCATTTTGAATATTTCCGATGATTGAATTAAAAATAGTTAAAGGAATTGTTATCGCTCCTTCTTCAACAATTTTTCCGGGGATTAAAGTGATAATGGCTATTTCAAGATTAGTTGCTGATAATTTTATTTTATTATTACAAGATTCAATCAAAAAGTTTTTAAGAATCGGCAAATTTGAATTTTCAGAAGCGATTTTTTCTATTCTTTTTAATCCATCTTTTAAATTTTTTCTTAAGATTATTAATTTCATAATTATTATTATAATAATATTATTATATATATATAAATTAGTTGTAGTTATTAGTTGTATTTGAAAACATTGTGGATATCTTTTGTTTATCAGATTTTATTGATTTTTAATCTGTTGTTTATCTGTGGAAAATCTATTGATTGAGTGTTTATAAATTATGTGCTTGATTCATTGATTAATTCTTTTAATAAAATTATTTTTTGGTTTAAGGGATGATTTTTGTTTATTTCATTAGCTATTTTTTCATAAGAGTGAATTATCGTAGTGTGGTCTCTTTTCCCTATCTTTTCCCCAATATCAGGATAAGACATCCCCAACATTTCCCGAAGAAGAAAAATAGAAACTTGTCTTGGTTCAATTGTCCTTTTTCTTCGGGAGTGGCCGATAATATCATCAACGGCAATTTCAAAATAATTGGCAACAGATTGGATAATTTGATTGGCGGTAATTTTTTTGTGGGATTGCTGGATAACATTATTAATTATTTCTTCAACATTTTTTGGTTGAAGTTCAACTCCTTTAATTTCCCTATAAAATAAAACTTTATTTAAAATTCCTTCAATTTCTCTGATATTTCTTTGGACTTTTAGGGCTATTATTTCGCAAAGATTATCCGGCAAATTTCCTCCTAAATTGGCGAGTTTTGTTTTAACAATGGCCATGCGCATTTCATAGTCGGGATAAGTGATATCAGCGGCCATTCCTCCTTCAAAGCGCGATCTCAATCTTTCGTGAAGCGTTGGAATGGCGGCAGGCGCGCGATCCGAAGAAATAATTATTTGTTTATTATTTTCATACAAAACATTGAAGGTGTGAAAAAATTCTTCTTCGCTTCTTTCTTTGCCGCCGATAAATTGAATATCGTCAATGATCAAAACGTCAATACTGCGATATTTATTTTTAACATCTTCCATTCTTTTGTTTCTGATGGCGTTGACAACTTCGTTGACGAATTTTTCCGAATGGACATATTTAACCTTAACTTTATTTTTATAAGTTTTTTTAATTTCATTGCCGAGCCCCTGGATTAAATGAGTTTTGCCAAGGCCGGTTCCGCCGTAAACGAAAAACGGATTGTATTTTTTCCCGATATTTTTAATAACAGCGCTGGCCGCGGCATAGGCCAGTTCATTTGAAGATCCAACAATAAAAGAATCGATTGTATAGCGCGGATGAAGTCCTGATTCGGGATCAATTTTTAATTCCGGGAAAGACATCTGCTTATTTTCGTCTTCTGCCGGAATATTTTTAATCAAAAAATTATTATTGCCGATGACAACATATTCTATTTTTCTAACGGAATCGTCCTGATTTTTTAAAATTTCAAAAATTATTTTGTGGTATTTGTTTTCAATCCATTCTTTGGCGAAATTGCTGGCAAGCCCGATCTTGATTTCTCCATCTTTATTGTCTATGAGGCAGCTGTTTTTAAACCAGGTCAAAAAATTAGGCCTTGAAATTTGAAGTTCAATCTCCGATAAAGTTGTTTGCCATAATTGTTTCAAATCCATTTTAGTATCTTATTGATTGCCTCATCAATGTCAAACAACAAAAAATTAAAATTTGGGGATTAGTTGTGGAAAACTTTTTTTATTGTATAATAAAAAAATAATTTAATTTTAAATAAATACAATATGAATCGGGGTGATATTGATGAACAATTAAAAAAAGCTTGGCGCGAAGGCGAGGAACGCGACGCCAAAAGGCGGGCAGAAAAAAATAATTTACCTTATGCCGATCTTTTGGTTTCTCCCATAAGCATTGAAGCCCTCGAATTGATTCCCGAGGAGGACGCTAAAAAAGCCAAGGCCGCGGCGATAAGTTTTAAGGGGAAAAAAGTCGCTTTGGCGGTTTTTGATCCGGTCTCCGAAGAAGTTAAAAAAATCATTAAAAAATTGGAAGAGAAAAAAATTATTTCATCTTTATTTGTGGTTTCTTTAAGCAGTCTTGACCACGCTTTTAGTTTTTATAAATTTGTTTCAGTTAAGCAAAAAGAAATTGCTGGAAAATTTGAAATTGGCGGCGGAGAAATTGGTTTGGCTGATAAAAATTTTGATTCGCTTGAAAAAATTTCTCATTTTTTTTCAAGTTCTCCAATGGCAGCCGCAAATGTCGCGAAAATTTTGGAAGTCGCGCTTTTCGGGGCGCTAATAAGCCGCGCTTCGGATATCCATTTTGAGCCAACGGAAAAAAATGTGAAAATGAGATTTCGCATTGACGGAATTTTGCACGATGCGTTTGAAAACTTTGATAAAAAATTTTATTCTCTATTGCTTTCAAGAATAAAACTTTTATCAAATTTAAAAATTAATATTTATGATCAGCCCCAGGACGGCCGTTTCACAATCAATCTTCGGGAAAAAGATGTTGAGGTGCGCGTGGCAATCGCTCCCTCAGAATTTGGCGAGGTGGTGGTGATGCGCCTTCTTGATCCAGCGTCAATCAGTCTAACATTAAAAGATTTGGGGTTAAGAGAAGATGATTTAAAAATTATTGAAACAGAATTAAAAAGGCCCAATGGCTTAATCATCAATACCGGTCCGACCGGATCCGGAAAAACCACGACCCTCTATGCATTTTTGAAACATAAAAAAAGTTCGGAAATAAAAATTATTACGGTTGAAGATCCGATTGAGTATCACTTGGAAGGCATTGAACAAACTCAAGTTGACGAAGAAGCCGGCTATACTTTTTCAGGCGGCTTAAAATCTTTAATGAGGCAGGATCCGGACGTAATTTTAGTCGGTGAAATGCGCGATAAAGAAACCTCGGAAATTGGAATCCAGGCGGCCCTAACCGGACATTTGGTTTTTTCAACTATTCACGCCAATTCCGCTGCGGGAGCTATTCCCCGGCTTATTGATATTGGTGTAAAGCCGACCAGTATCGGTCCGGCGCTTAATTTGGCGATTGCCCAGAGATTGATTCGCCGTTTGTGCGAAAATTGCAAAGTTAAACAGGAAATTGATGAAGATTTAAAAAACAAAATTGAAAAATTTTTTGGCAGGCTCCCAAAAAGAGTTGATAGAGAAAATTACAAAGATATTAAAATTTTTAATGCTAAGGGCGGCGGTTGCGAAAAATGCAATCATTCTGGCTATCGCGGCCGGATAGCGATTTACGAATTATTGCTTAATGATCCGGAATATGAAAAGATTTTAATGGGCGATGATTTCGGAAAATTATCAAGCCACAAAGATTTGGAAGATTTGATTGCGGCCTCTATCGGCGAATCAGCGATTAAAAAATGGGCAATTGAAAATCAGGGAATGGTTACAATGCAGCAGGACGGAATTTTGAAAGTAATTTCCGGCATCACTACTTTCAAAGAGGTGGAAGAAATAACGGGGGTGATTATTTGACGGTAGACATTTTAAAAAAAACTGCTTAGTTCTGTGGGCGGTGTAGCTTTTGAATAATCAAAAACGGGCGAAGTTATTTTGAGGATAGAACCAGCCGGAGCCAGTTCGTCCGAGGCTAAAAACAATTTCTAGTTTGCCCACAGGACTAAACAGTCTTATAATTTAATTTTAAATATTATAGCATACCAAAAATTTTTGTCAATATGCTTTTCTTGCCAATAGAAATTTTTGCAAATTTCAGCAATAAAGTATAGATTTTATTAAATGAGAAGAAATAGTCAAGAGGAAAATAAAGAGGAGAATAAATTTAAGGATAAATCAGCTGACAAATCAATAGACTTGATGCTTCGGCCGTCGTCTTGGGGCGAATATATCGGTCAGAAAAAGATAAAAAGCGGACTTAAAATTATCATTGAAGCTGCTGGCAAACGCGAAGAAGCGATTGACCATCTGCTTTTTTATGGTCAGCCGGGATTGGGCAAGACAACATTAGCGATTTTGGTTGCCAAAGAAACCCGGGGGAATTTTAAAATGGTTTCAGCTCCGAATTTAAGCAAAAGCGGCGACTTGATAGCCTTACTGTCTAATCTTGAAGAGCGGGATGTGCTTTTTATTGACGAGGCTCATCGCCTTCATCCGGCGGTTGAAGAAGTTTTTTATTCCGCGATTGACAATAGAAAAATAAATTTTATGGTTGGCAAGGGTCCGGCCAGCCGAATGCTTTCGCTTGATTTGCCGTCTTTCACTTTGATAGCCGCTACTACGCGCGTGAATTTAGTTTCCGCTCCATTAAGATCGCGTTTCGGTGCGATTTTCCAAATTGATTATTATGAAAATAATGACATTGAGGCAATTATCGAACGATCGGCGGAAATTCTTGGCGTAAAAATAGACAAAGATGCAACTCGGATGATTGTAAGAGCCTCTCGCTTTACTCCTCGCTTGGCGAATCGCATTTTAAAGCGAGCGCGCGATATTGCAGAGGTTAAAAATTCTAAAATTATCACAAAAATAATTGACAGACAGGTGGTTTTGGGAACTTTTGATTTGCTTGGTATTGACGAGCTTGGGCTTGAAATTCACGACAGAAAACTTTTGGAAACGATTATTAAAAAATTCCGCGGCGGACCGGTTGGAATTAGCGCTTTGGCAGCGGCTTTGGGTGAAGAAAGGGGCGCGATTGAAGAAGTCTATGAGCCGTATTTGATGAAAATCAATTTTCTTCAAAGAACTCCGGGCGGAAGAACGGCGACTATTGAAGCCAGAGATTGGTTGGATGCCGCGCTTTACAAAATAAATCCATCTTTGTATAATTAAATAAAAATTATGAATCTTTTTAATTTATTCAAAAACCTAAGCTCGTCCGAGAGAGAGAGAGAGAGAGAGAATAAATTTTTCCGCCAGCTTGTAATTATAAACATTTTTCTTATTTTAACAGTAGCCTTTTTAATAAAGGTTATTTTTAATTTAACTGATTATTTTGATCATTTTTCTTTTTTCAAAGCATTTTTTAAATAGCTTTTAAATTAAATTAAAAAATTTTATGAATAAAATAAATAAAGATGGATTTACCCTAATCGAACTTTTAATTTACACTGTTATTTTCTCCGTCGTCGCCGGCTTAATGACCGGAATTTTAACAACCACCATTAAAATTAATCAAAGAGAATCTTCTTCAAACGAAGTCACCTCCCAACTTAACTTCGTAATGCAGACCATCCAAAGATTAACCAAAGAATCTTCAATTATTATAGTCAATTCCACTTCAACGGATTATGATGTCGACGCCCAGGTCGGATTGCCTCAATCAAGGCTGGTGCTCCGGATGAAAGATTCCGGCGGCGCTCCGACAACTGACCGCGATCCGATTACAATTTATACTTCCAGCAGCACTATCAAAATGTCGCAGGGATCGGGCGCTAATCAAATAATTTCCGATTTAACCAGCAATCGGGTTGTTGTTGATCAGCTTCAATTTACC
>JACRPK010000001.1 GCA_016214005.1 Candidatus Wolfebacteria bacterium | reverse complement strand
TTTGAATTTCAAAACGCCAAAAGAAGTAATGGAAGAAAATAATTTATTCAAAAATATGGATAAAATAAAATTAAGTGATATGATAAAAGTCGAAGAAAATAAAAAAGCCGAGTGTTCGGCTTGAGGGGTTCACGTGCGAATGACCTATTAATATAATTATACTCAATTATACAAAAAAGTCAACCCCCAATATCCTTAAAATTTCACCTTCACTGGCTCCTTGGCTTTTTCCTCTTGAAGCTGGAAAAACTCCTCCTTCTTAAATCCAAACACTCCGGCGAACAAATTAGTCGGGAAAGTTTCTGTTTTAGTGTTAAAATCCATCACATTGCCGTTATAAAAACGGCGGGCAGCTTGAATTTTATTTTCCGTGTCGGAAAGTTCATTTTGTAAATTAGTAAAACTTTCAACAGCGCGAAGTTGCGGATAAGCCTCGGCAATCGCAAAAATAGATTTAAGAGCCGACGAAACCATATTTTCCGCCGCTTCTTTATCATGAACGCTTTGCGCTCCCAAAGCAGCTACTCTTGCTTTTGTCACTTTTTCAAACGCTTCGTTTTCGTGAGTAGCGTAGCCTTTTACGGTTTCAACCAAATTCGGAATCAAATCATATCGGCGTTTTAACTGAACATCAATATCCGCCCAAGATTCCTTAACACGATATTTCGCCCGCACTAATCCGTTATAAACGGCAATCAACCATAAAAAAACAATTGCTAAAATTATTAAAATAATATTCATATTTTTAATTATAATAAATTATTTATTATATGCAAGATATTGTCATCAACCGACTTCAACTTCCGGCAAAATTTTTCCAATTAAAAGTCCGCTTAAAACGCCGATAATCGCTCCGGCCAAAATATCGCCCGGCCAATGAACGCCGGTAAAAATTCTAGCAATGCCCATTATGGCAGCTCCGCCAAAAAACCAATAGCTTGCATTTTTATCTAAAAAAAATATCGGCAAAGCCAAAGCAAAATAAAATGCGGCATGACCAGAAGGAAGCGCCATATCAACTCCATTGGCCTCAATTAACGGTTTAAAATTTAAAACTGAAAACGGCCGAGGATTATGAATAAAAAATTTTATAATTTCAGCAATTATTCCTCTTGATAAAATAAGCGAAAGAATTGTAAAAGATAAAAAATAAATTTTATTTTGAGTTTTTTTCTCTTTTAATATTAAAATAAGCGCAGCCAAAATCAAAAAATAACCAAGATATTTGGCAAAAAAAATAGCTATTAAATCCAAAATCCACCATTTTCCGGCCAAGCTGTGGATTAAATTAAAAAAATAAAGATTCATCCCGTTAGATCATTTAGTTTTATCTGCCGACAAACGGCAATAGGGCCATAATTCTCGCTCTTTTAACGGCCTGCGAGATCATTCTTTGATGTTTGGCGCAAGTGCCAGTCCATTTCGGATCAATGATTTTCGCCTGCGCCGAAATGAACCTTTTTAAAAGGTCTGTTTCTTTGTAATCAATATGTTTTAAATTTTGTGAACAGAAAAAACACTGCATAGTTTCAATTCTAAATAATTTTTTTTAAAAAGGCAAATCTTCGGGTTTAATATCTCCTTCGTTTATGTCAATCTGCGGCAATTCTTCTTTTGACGGAATATCTTGCTCTTGACTGGCTGATTTTGAAGAAAAATTGCTGTTGAAATTTCCTCCGCCTGCCGCTCCTGCCGGTCTCGGGCCAAACTGGATTCTTTCGGCAATAATTTCGGTGCGTGTTTTTTTAGCGCCGTCTTGCGCATCCCAATTCCTCGTTTGAATTCTGCCTTCAACAAACACCATCCTGCCCTTCCCAAGATATTGGTTAACAAGCTCGGCCTGCTTTCCAAAAACAACTATATTATGAAATTGAACGTCTTCTTGTTTTTGGCCCTGTTGATTTTTCCAAACCCTGTTGGTGGCAACCCCAAAAGACGCCACTGGAATTCCGGATGGAAGAGAGCGAAGTTCCGGATCCCTTGTCAAATTTCCGATAATGAAAACTTTGTTCAGATTCATTTTAATATTTCTTCAAGTTTTTTCTCTAAATCTTCATTGCTTAAAACAGACTGCGGTCTAATTTTTTTGACTTCGATGCCTTCAAGCTCTTTTTTAAATTCTTTAGCTTCCGATTTTTCAAAAAAGCGACCACTTGATTTTGCCAACAAAGCTTTTGGATTTAAGATAATAATCATAAACCTTAAAATTTGGCTGTTAAGTTTTAAAGAATCTTTAAGGTTTACAACCGCCGACGGCAAAGATGAAAATTGAATATAGCCGAAAAACGCCGACGTATGTTTTTTAACCGGATAAGCCAATTTTATTTTTGAAAAACCGCCATCATTGATTATTTCCGCAGAATTAACCTTCAAAAGCTCAACGATATTATTTCTCGCCTCTTCTGAATAAGCCAAAAAACCTATTTCGTATTTTTTTAAATCTTTTTCCATTGTTTGTAATAATACACGAGCGTAAAAATAATTCAAGAGGTTGCGGTAAAATTATTAAAAAACCATCAAAAAGGCGCCGCTGGCCATTAAAATCGCGCCAATCGCCACTTTCCAGCTGAATATTTCTCCCAAAAATAAAATAGCAAAAAAAACTACAAAAATAATGCTTAACCTGTCTATTGCCGCCACCTTTGAAGCCAATCCGTATTTTAAAGCAAAAAAATAAAACAGCCAGGAAAGAGCGCCTGCAATACCGGACAAAATTATCAAAATCCATTCGCGCGAATTAAAAACTCCAAAAGAAAATCCTTCAAATTTTTTTAAAAACAAACTCGTTAAAACTAAAAATCCGGCCATAATTATTGACCTGATTGTCGTTGCCAAAGTTGAATCAATATCTTTAAGTCCCAATTTGGCAAAAATCGCCACAAGCGCCGCGGTAATTGCCGATAAAAAAGCGTATAAAATCCACATAAAATTTAATAAATAAATTAATTTGATGGTCGGGCACTGTCCGGAGTTATAACCGTACTCGAAGACAGGGGTTATATGGTTACGGTACGCGAAAAAATAGCCAATATCAAGCGCGTTGGGAAGATTTATGACTTCCCGATGCCCTACCAGCCGAAATAACCAACTCACCCCAAGTCACCCTAACTCACCCGTTTTCGGCAAAAGTCCGGTCCAAAACAATTTAACCACAACTGACCTTATTTAACCGTTTTTTGCCCAACTATTTGCCCCGGTGGCGAGCTTTGTGCCGAGGATCGACGTTTGACACACCCTGCACTCTAGACCACCGGTTTGACCAAATTTGAACCCTTGGGACGATTTGCTTAATTAAGCAAATATGACCGACTTGATTGGAAGGCTTCGGCTTGGACGTTTTGTCGATAATTTTCTGTCTCAACTTCCAGCTGTTACCGTGGCTCATAAGACCGAGATACGACTGCACCGTTTCTTCCTTTCCGTCCTTTGCCTTTATATTTCTGAACATTCTCTTTTTGGTCGTCGTCCTCAAGACCTGATGATCCGGAAAATGCACCCAGCCGAGAAAGTCGACTCCGGATGCGACGGTCTGAATAAAAATCTTATCCGGGTGCATGGAGAGCTTAAGATTGCTTCCCAAAAATTCCTGCATCGCCGGCAGAATGGTTTAGAGATACGTCTTATCCGTCGAAAGGACGGCAAAGTCATCGGCATAGCGCAGATAATATTTTGTCTTGAGACGATGCTTCATAAATTGGTCGAATTCATTCATGTAAATGTTTACCAGGAGCTGGGAGGTCAGATTGCCGAGCGGAAGTCCGACACCGGCGACGCTAGAATTAAAACTCCGGAGGATGATCGATAAGAGATCGAGGATATCTTGATCGGGAATATATTTTGCGGCTATATCCAAGAGAATCGCGTGATCGATGTTTGCGAAAAATTTTCTGATGTCGCATTTGAGCACCCATACCGTTCGAATGTTGTTCTCCGAAACTCTGCCGATAAATTTTCTGAATCTGCGGAGAGCGCGATGCGTCCCTTTCCCGTCTTGGCAGGAGTTCGAGTCGGAAATAAACGTCTTTGCGAAAAACGGCGACAGTTGTCTGTGCAATGCGTGATGCAAAAGCCGGTCCCGAACGCTGGCTTTATGAATATCGCGCGGTTTCGGATCGGCGATTTTGAAATGCTGATATGCCGAGTGCGAATATTTTTTGGCGGCAAGCTCGCGGTGAAGCGCGATAAGATTCGTCATCAAATCTCGCTCGAATTCCTGCACGTCTTTACGCGATCGCTTGCCGCGGACAAATTCTTTCCACGCCTCGAGGAGATTTTCGAGAGAAATGATATTATTATATGTATGTTGAAATCTAATTTTGGACATAACGGTGGCAACCAACCATTAAGAATTTTACCGGTTTTAAATAAAGTCAAGGAGTCGTACCTTTTGTGGTACAAATTTTATCAGGACTTGCCCAAGGTGCATCGTCATTCTCTCGGTCAGCGCATCGACACTTTATTTGTTGAAGTGATAGAAGCGATATCGGCCGCCAGTTTTCTCTCACCTACCGAGAAGCATCCGTATGTTCGCCTCGCGATTAAGAAAGCGGATACTCTCCGCGTACTTCTTTTGGTGCTCTGGGAAACGAAATCACTCGACGATAAAAAATACATTGCTCTTTCAGTAAAGTTGGATGAAGCCGGCAAGATGCTCGGCGGTTGGAACGGACAACTCGCAAAACAAAACTCTCCAGCGAAAGCCGGAGAGAAATGAAGAGATTTGCGACACGGCGAACGCGAACCCGTTGTCACGATTCCACCTGTTGTCAGGCCTGTCGTTGTACGCGTTGAGCCAGCGACCATCGTCGTTACGGTTCGCGTTCAGCAAGTTCGGATCGCCGTCGGATTGCGCGAAACATCTTCCATATCACCACCCCTCGAATACTCTCAGGGCTGAATCGAATCCGGCATCGCAATGCCATAATGTCTCGCGCCAAGTATCTTCTTTTTTATTGAAGTTTCTGCATGCACCACTCTATCCGAAACCGTGGCCGCGGATACTCCCGATGCATGGATACTGGGTTCGGTAGCGGGAAGCCTTGACCGCCCACATATTCACCTACTGCCGTAAATATTATAGCCGATTTTATATTTTATGAAAAAAAATTAGCCCTGCTCCGACGGATCGGAACAGGGCTAAGGGCTAAGTTCAAAGGGACTGAAGTCCCGAGGATCTTAGTGTTGAGAACTGACTTGCGACACGGCGAACGCGAACCCGACGCCACGACGCCACCCGAGGCCAGGCCTGCCGCTGCACGCGCCGAGCCAGCGACCATCGCCGTAACGGCTCGCGCCCAGCAAGCGCGGATCGCCGTCGGAATCGTTGATGGGTTCGTGCATTGCGACGATCCACCACAGACCCATGGCTTCGATCTCCTTGTCCGTGAACTTCAGACGGATGAGGCAGGCCAGTTCGGCGTTCGGCTTCGAGAGCTTGCGCTTGTCGGCCTCGGCCCGAATCTTCTTCGTGATCCGGTCGTTGTCCTCGAAGAGCATGCCCTTGAGAACGGCAACTTCGGTCGTCTCGCCGTTGGTCGGCTTGAAGTCCGGGGAACGGAGCACCTGCTTGGCGTAGTCTCTGACGCGGAAACCGTTGCCTTCCAGACGCTTGATCCAGTCTTCGCCAGTCGTGCCGTCGGAGGTGACGCTGAAGTAGATGACGCCGTCTTTCTCGCGCCACGAACGGATCGGTTCGGAAACCGAGAGTTCGTCGCGGAGAAAACGGAGCGCCATGTCGTGGCCACCGAGCTTCTTGACGATGGCGTTGAGTTGGCCGGCGGTAAGTCCGGCGGATGCGAATTCTGTTCCTGCACTCATGATTGTATCTCCTTGGGTTAATTTGCCCGTTTTCGTTTTCCTCTAATCCGAGGAGGAACCATGGCCTGTATGGTCATAGCGAGGAATAGCCTAGTTTTAAGCCACTTTTCGCTATGACCAATCGCAAGTTTTATCAAAGAACTATATTTAGTATACACCTAAACGCTATATTTGTCAATAACAGATGAGATGTCCAATTCAGGGGGTGACCAACGGGAATCGAACCCGTATAGCCGCTTCCACAGAGCGGAGCTTTACCACTAAGCTATGGCCACCGTTAAAACATCAATCGAAACATTAAGAATAATAAAATATTCCACCGATTTATTCAACAGCAACATTAATTCTTTTAACGCTATTAGGAACAGATTTTACCCAAAACGGCCAGAATGAAACAGTCGCTTTTTCAACTCCGGGAATTAAAAATACCGATGTTTTTAATTCAATTTCTTTTTTCCCTAAAATAGTATTTTTAAAATTATCAATATTTATCGGTTGCCAAAAAGTTCCATTATAATTTACGCCAAACGAAAATTTTCCAACTCCTAAATCAACTTGCCCAATGCCATAATTGAAATCAAAACTTTTAGCTTCAAAATTTTCACCAAGCGATTGTTTCGCCAAAACAGCCATTAATTTCAAAACATCTTCTTCCCTAAAAGCGGCTATTGCCATTTCCCCCTCAAGAAAGACTGAAAATTTTCCGTTTTCATCAACATCTTTATTTATATTTTCTTTGGTTATTAAAAATTGTTTGGCGCTGTCAATAACTTTAAAATCATTAGGAATCTGCGACGCCATTAAAGCGTTTAGAGTTTCTTTCAGGGTAATTTCCGTTTTTTCCCTGGCTGATTTTATATCCGCATCGGTCGGATAAGGCAGTTCACCGACAAATCCGCCCACCATTGGAGATTCTGATTTGGCGTAAAAACCGTTATATTTTGGTGAATTTTTAAATCCGGGAATGGTGAATTTTTCAACCGGAGCAATATTATAATCTTGCCCAGCCTTATCAGCCGAAACTTTTGCTTTAACGCTTGAAGGAATAATTTTCCCATCGCTGATTTTCGCTCCGGGGATTATCAATCCGCTGTCAAGTCTGTAAATTTTTCCGTCCGGCGCTTCAAATCTGGTTCCTTTTACCAAAGATTGGGATTCCGAACTAAAAGCATTATAAACGATAATTTCACCGCCCGCTTTTCTTTCAACATTTTTTTTACCGGTTGCCTCAAATGCCAAACTTGTATTTTTTGTTTCAGAAAAAAACGATCCGGGGATTTGTTTTTCCTGCCAATTAATATCAGCAGCATTTTTAAAAGCAACTATCGCGCCATCAAAATTCCATGCGGATTTTTTAGTAATAATTTTTATATCGGCCATTGGTAAAATAATCGCTGCCGCGTAAACTCCTGCGCCAGCAAGCGCTAAAAATAAAAATATCGCAAAATATTTTTTAAATCTTAGCCATATAGACTCAGATTCAACGCCGATTTCTTCTTTAAGAAAATCGCCGTCTTCTTTTGAAGCCCCCAATTCAGTTTCCTCTTCAATTTCCTCAACTGGATGAATTATTTTAACTTTTTCTTTTTTAAATTCTATTTTCGGCTCTTCCTCTAATTTTTTTTCAATAAATTCATCCCCTTTCGACTTTCTTGGCTTGAAAAAATCAGATATGATTTCTTGTTTTGATTTTTTAGATTCTTCAATAATAATTTCTTTTTTTTCTTGTTTCTTTTTACCAAACAAATTCAAAGATATTTTGAAAGGTTTTTTAATATCTTTTATTTCTCTAATTTCTTCTGATTTTTCATCTTCTTCTTTTTGCTTCAAAACATCTGGACGAGAAACAACATCCACAACCTTAATAATTTTATTTTTAGGAATCATAATCAATAATTATCGTTTATTTTTCGCTTCTCATCAATGGGAAAATTGTTGTTTCGCGGATCGGCTTATTCATTAAAATTGCGAAAAGCCGTTCAGAAAGTCCAAACCCGGCTGCCGGCGGCATGCCATATTCTATGGCTTCTAAAAATTCTTCATCCAAACGCTGCGCTTCTTTATCGCCAGCGCTTCGCAAGGATAATTGTTCTTCAAAGCGTTTACGTTGATCAATCGGATCATTGGCTTCGGAAAATCCTTTGCCAAGTTCTGTGCCGCAAGCGACAATCTGAAATCGACAAACTAAATTTTTATTTTCCGACTTTCTTTTGGCAAGCGGCTCAATATCAGCCGGCGGATTTATTAAAAAACACGGCTTAACCAATGTCGGTCGGCAAAATTTTTTAAATAATAAATCTATCAATCTTCCTCGGCCGAGATTTTTTTCCGGCTTAAGTCCGCCAGATTGCGCCTTGGCAAACAATTCATCGCGCGAGACAATTGCCAAATCCAATCCAATTTTTTCTTTAAAAATTTTCAAATATTCCACTTTTTGCCATTTGGCAGCCCAATTTATTTTTTTATCCCCACAAACAGATTCTAATTTGCCGATAGTTTTTTTAATTGTCTCTTTGTACATTTTTTCAGTAAATTTCATAAGCTCGTCCATATCCGAATAAGCCCAATAAAATTCCAACTGGGTATAATCCTGCAAATGTTCGGCGCTGATTCCTTCATTTCTGAAAATCCTGCCAATTTCAAAAACTTTTTCATATCCCGCCACCAACATTTTTTTCAAAGCGATTTCCAAAGAAATTCTTAAATAAAAATCGTGGTTCAAAGCATTGTGATGAGTTATAAACGGCTCAGCGTCAGCGCCTCCCGGAGTCGCTTCTAAAACCGGAGTTTCCACTTCTAAAAATCCGGATTTTTTAAGATAATCGCGAATCGTTCCCCAAAAAACGCTTTTTTTGATGAAAATTTCTTTTACCTCCGGATTCATCAAAATATCCAAATATCTTTTTCTCAAGCGCGATTCAATATTCTCCAATCCATGCCACTGGCTGGGAAGCGGCCTTAAACTTTTCACCAAAAGTTTCAGATTTTTAATTTCAACGCTTTTTTCGCCGGTTTTTGTTTTAAATAAAATGCCGCCGACTTCAATAAAATCGCCGATGTCCAAATTATCTTTAAAAAGCGCGAAATCTTTCGGCAGATTATCCTTTTTTAAAACTCCCTGAATTTTTCCGCTATCATCTCTCAAATCATAAAAAGCGATGCTGCCCATCACTCGCATTCCAAAAATCCTGGCGCAAACAAAAATTTTCTTTTTTGATTTTTGCAAAGATGAAAAACCAAAAAGTATGTCGGAAATTTTATAAGTCCGTTTTGATTTTTCTGGATATGCTTCAATCCCCGTTTTTATAAAATTATTAAGTTTTTTTTTACGTTCGCTTATTAAATCTTCTATCATGAAAATATGATTAGGGCTACTCAATCTTCATTATTTTATATTCTACCTTTCCGCTGGGAGTTTGGACTTCAACGCTATCGCCTTTTTTCTTGCCCAAAAAAGCTTTGCCCAATGGAGATTCATTGGAAATGAGATTCGCTTCAGGCTTGGCTTCATTTGAACCGACAATCGTGTATTTTATAACCCTGGATCCTTTTTTAACTTCAATCGTCGCTCCTATTGAAACATTATCCCGTCCGCTGGTTTTTTTAATTATTGAAACATTGCGCAAAATATTTTCAAGCTCAAAAATTCTAGTTTCAACGCGGGCTTGCTCGTCTTTTGCCTCGGAATACTCGGCATTTTCCGACAAATCGCCGTATTCTTTAGCGCGCTTAAGTTTAGCCGCGATTTCGCTTCGGCCTTCTTTTTTAAGCCTATTTAATTCAACTTTCAATTCCTCAACGCGTTCTTTTGTTAAATAAAAATTTGTCATATTTTATATTTTTTCATTGTTAACCAATATCGTATTTTAATCACTTCTAGCAAAACTTGCAAATAATCCGACGCCCTTACTTTAGAAAACGGATTATTCACCCAGACAACCGGAATTTCTTTTATTTTATATCCGAATTTTTTAGCAAGCGACAAAACTTCAACATCAAACCCCCAGCGGCTGATTTTCAAAAGCGGAAAAATTTTTTCCGTCGCTTCGGCTGTAAAAGCTTTGAACCCGCACTGCGTATCCCAAATGCCCGACAAAAGCAAAGTCTGAATTATCAAATTGCCGATGTTCCCGGGAACTCTTCTATAAAACGGTTGAGGAGGCACAAGTTTGGCGCCCTCAACATCGCGTGAGCCGATCACAACATCATAACCGCTTTTAAAATAATGTTCCATCTTAAAAAATTGATCTATTGAGGTTGAATTGTCTGCATCCGTAAAAAGACGAATTTCTCCTTTGGCCTCAAGCATTCCGCGTTTTACCGCAGCGCCTTTTCCCGGCGCGTTGCATTTAATAATTTTTAAATTTTCAATTAAATGAGAAAACCTTTCAACAATTTCCGGAGTTGCGTCAGTTGAATTATTGTCAACCACAATAATTTCATAAGAAAAATCAACATTTTGAAGGTGTTTATTGATATCAATCAAAGTTAAGGGCAAGCGCTTAGCTTCATTATAAGCCGGAATAATTATTGAAAGATAAGGATTCATAAAATTGATTGATTTTTACATTTTAAATATAATTCGTCAACACGCTAGAGCCGCTTTCTCTTATGGCTATCGTATGCTCAAAATGAGCCGATAAACTCCTGTCTCTTGTTGCCCAGCTTTCATCTTTTTTCTGGATAATTTGATCCGTGCCAGTTGAAAACATCGGCTCAATCGCCAAAACCATTCCTGGTTTTAATTCTAATCCAGTTCCCTTTTCCCCAAAATTATAAATCGTCGGCTCTTCGTGAAGATTTTTTCCAATGCCATGGCCAGTAAGATTTTTTATAACTTTAACTTTAAATTTTTTAGCGATTTTTTCAATTATCCAGCCGATATCTCCCAAATGATTTCCCGGCTGCGCCATACAAATTGCTTCATCAAGGGCAATTTTAGTCGCGTTTATCAAATTATCCGCTTCTTTTGAAATTTTTCCAATAGCAATCGTTATTGCCGAATCAGAATAAAATCCTTGATATTTTACGCCAAAATCAATTTTAAAGATATCCCCATTTTTTAATTTATAGCTCGTTGGAAGTCCGTGAACCACCACATCATTTAAAGAAGAGCAAATTGAAGCGCTGTATGATTTTTCGGCTCCTCTGGGTCGATACCCCAAAAAAGCCGGATCTGCGCCAGCTTCTTTCGTAAGTTTAAAAGCTAAATTGTCCAAATCTTTCAAACTTACTCCGATTTTGGCTTCTTTTGCAACACTCTTTAAAACATTTGCTAAAATTCCTCCGGAAGCCGCAATTTTCTCAATTTCTTCTTGAGAATAAATACGAACCATAATTATTTTAAATAACCAATTATTTTTTGATGAACCTGATAAGGCAGCGGCGCGGCATTGATTTTTATAATCCGATATTTTCTTTTTGCCAATTCCCCGATAATCGGATATGTCATTTCTTTATAAGATTCCAAACGGCGCAAAATAACTTCTTTTTTATCGTCAAAACGATGTTTCAAATCTCCTCCGCAAAATGGGCATTTTGACATTTTTAAATTTTTAAATTGAGGAATTGAAGACAATATCGCCAAGCGGCATTGAGAGCAAATTAAACGATGAGTATTTCGTTTTAAAGATTCGCTTTCTGTCAAATTAAGGGCAATAATAAAAATGTTTTTTTTGCCGTAATCTTTTTCCAAAAGTTCGATCAGTCCTTTTGTTTTTTTATCGCCAAAAGTTTCAGCCATTGTCCTGGGCGAACCGCTTAAAACAACGCTTTTATTTAATTTGTTTAATTCATCAATTTTTTTACTGACAATTTCAAAAATCCAGGAAGCCGTATTAAGTCCGCCGGCTTCATTTATTTTTCTCTCTTTTTGGATAATTTTATTTTTTTGAAGAGTTGGGTCATAAATAATATCTCTTATATACCTGCCGGTATCAAAATGAAACAAATTTAATTTATCCGCCAAAAGCTGGGCTTGAGTTCCTTTGCCGGCTCCAGGCGGTCCGTAAAATATCACTGCAATTTTCTTCGGAAGATTTTTTTTAGAAAGTTTCATAATCGCGCATCACCAATTGCGAATTAATTTGCTTCATTGTTTCCAAAGCAACGGAAACAACGATCAAAAGCGCGGTGCCACCGATCGTTAAAATTGAAATTCCGGTAATAATTTGAGTTAAATTCGGCAAAATCGCTATCAATCCCAAAAATAGCGCTCCGCTCAAGGTAAGACGATTAATAATTTTTGAAAGCATAAGAGCGGTTGATTCGCCCGGCCTAATACCGGTAATAAATCCGCCGGACCGCTGAAGATTTTTGGAAATTTCTTTTGGATCAAAAGTAACAGCTGTATAAAAATACGTGAAAATCACAACCAATGAAAAATAAAGAACCGCGTAAATATATTGATTATTGAAAAATTTAGCCACCAATTCGTTAAATTTTAAAGCGAAATCCGAAGAGATTATTGAAGAAATTTGAGCAAGAAATTGCGGAAAAAGCAAAATTGAAATCGCAAAAATTATCGGGATAACTCCGGCCTGATTGACTTTAAGAGGAAGATAGCTTGAAGCGCCGCCGTACATTTTCATTCCCCTCACCTGCTTGGCATAGGCAATCGGAATTTTTCTTTCTCCCTCCTGGATGAATACCACACCGGCAATAACTATTATTGCCACTGCCGCAAAAACAACATAAGTAAGCAGCATATCAGCGCTATAAGAAGCAACCATATTTTTTATCATACCCGGCAATCCGGCAACAATTCCGGAAAAAATTATAAGAGAAATGCCATTGCCGATTTTTTGTTCGCTGATAAGCTCGCCAATCCAAACCAAAATCATGGTGCCGGCAGTAATCAAAATCACGTCTTTCAAAGAACTAAACAAATTCGCCTGAGGCAAAACTCCTTTTGAAACAAGCAGATTTAAAAATCCGTATCCCTGAAGACCGGCCAAAGGAACTGTCAAATATCTTGAATAACGATTAAATTTTGCCCTTCCAACAGCGCCTTCTTCATAATACATTTCTTTAAATGACGGGAAAATCATTGTCAAAAGCTGCATTATGATAGTCGATGTAATATAAGGCGCAACACCCAACATCGCAATTGACAAATTTTGCAAAGCGCCGCCCGAAAAAATGCTTAAAAATCCGAATAATTGATTTGAAGACAAAAATTCTTTAAGTCTGACAATATCAACATCAGGAATCGGAATAACCGATAATAATCTGAAACAAACCAGCAAAAAAGCAACAATAAAAATTTTATTGCGAAGATCTTTTATTTTTAAAATTTGAAAAAAATTAATCATTAATTTTTCCTCCGGCAGATTCAATTTTTTTCTTGGCGCCGGCTGAAATTTTTAAGCCTTTAATTTCTAAGGCGCGCTTCAAATCGCCGTTATTTAAAATTTTAACTTTTTTAACTGATTTTTTTATAAGACCGGCTTCAATCAAGGCGTTAATATCAACCAAATTCCCCTTAATTTTTTTATCCAAATCGCCAAGATTAATTGTTAAAGATTTATCAACCAAAGATTTATTTTGAAAACCGCGGAGTTTCGGCAAACGCTGGATCAAATCGCGCTGAGCCGGTCTAATACGATGACCAGAACGCGATTTCTGTCCTTTTGTGCCTCGACCGGAAGTCGTGCCTCGCTTTCCTCCGCGACCAACGCGCTTTTTATCTCTTTTCTTAAATTTTGTTTTTAATTCGTGTAATTGCATAATATCTATTAACTTTTTTGGCTTTTTAATTTTTTCAAAGCTTCAATAGTTGCCATGGCATTAGTCAATTTATTTTTTGTTCCTCCCAAACATTTTGCCGTCGCATCTTTAACGCCCGCCAAAAGTAAAACCGAACGAACTGCCCCGCCAGCTTTTAATCCATGACCCTTTTTGGCTGGCTTGATTAAAACTCTCGCAGCGCTGAATTTTGCATCAACATCATGGGCAACTGTGCTATTTTTTAAATTAACAACAATTAAATTCTTTTTAGCGCTAGATTTGGCCTTTTCAACCGACTGGGCAACATCAAAACCTTTCCCCATCCCTAATCCAACCGTGCCTTTTTCATTACCAACAATAATAGTCGCCCTGAATCTAAATCTTTTTCCCCCTGCCATAACGCGCGCCACGCGTCTTAAATCAAGAACTTTTTCTTTAAATTCAGAAACTTTTTTGTGTCCTTTTTCTATAACTTTTTCCATAATTTTATGTATTTTATAATTTTATTCTAAAATTTAAGACCACTTTTCCTCGCTGATTCAGCGATGGCTTTAATTTCGCCATGATATTTATAATGGCCCCTGTCAAAAATAACGCTGTTTATATTTTTTTCTCCGGCCTTTTTTGCGATAATTTCACCAAGAGAAACTGCAAAATTCTTCTTATCTTTAACAGGCAAAGATCTTGTAGAAGCGCTCACAACCGTTTTACCAACCGCATCGTCAATTAACTGAACATAAATATAGCGATTACTTTTAAAAATTGAAAGCCTTGGTTTTTCGACGGTTCCAAAAAGTTTGGCCCTTACTCTTGCCTTCCTGCGCTTTATTATTTTATTTAAAGATTTTTTATAATTCATGTTTTAATATTTCACAATTTTATTTAGTCGCGCTGGCGGCTTTCTTGCCCTCTTTTCTCTTAATTGTTTCTCCTTGATATCTGATTCCTTTGCCTTTATAAGGCTCAGGTTTTTTCAAAGCTCTTATTTCAGCCGCAATTTTTCCAACTAACATTTTATCGATTCCTGAAATTTTAATTGTATTTTTTTCAACGCTAATTTTAATTCCTTTCGGAGAAATAAATTTAACCGGATGAGAAAAACCGATATTTAAAACTAAATTCGCCCCATCCATTGCTGCTTTAAAACCAACGCCTTCTATTTCCAAGGTTTTTAAAAATTCCGAAACAACGCCCGAAATCGCATTATTAACAAGCGCTCTCATTGTTCCCCAATTAGAACGGGCTTGTTTGATATTTTTTCCAATGTTAAAAGAAATAACATTATCGCTTTTTTCAAAATTAACAAACGGCAAAAGTTTAACGTCAATTTCTCCATTTTTCCCTTTAACCTTAACAATTCCGTCAATAAGCGAAATTTCAACACCGCTCGGAATATTTATTGGTTTTTTTCCTATCCTTGACATATTTTTAATTACCAAATAGTAAATAACGCTTCTCCGCCGACTTTATTTTTTTTTGCTTCATTGCCAGACATAATTCCCTTAGAAGTTGAAAGCACAAGCAAGCCATAGCCGTGCTTAACCGGTTTTATTTCTTCATGGCCGAGATAGATTTTTCTTGACGGTTTGCTGATAAATTTTATGCCGCCAATAACACCGTCTCCATCTGAATATTTTAATTTAATATCTAAAAATTTCTTGACTTTTTGACCTTTTTTTTCAAAATTTTCAATATATTTATTGCCAGCCAAAACTTTTAAAATACTTTCATCCATTTTTGAATAAACAGTTTTAATATTTTCTTTTTTAACCGCCTGGGCATTTTTAAGTTGTGTTAATAAATTTATGTACATATTTTTACCAGCTGGCTTTTTTAACTCCCGGAATTTCTCCGCGGCTAGCCATTTCCCTAAAACAAATTCTACACAAGCCGAAATCTCTTATATAGCTTCTTTTTCGACCGCATTTAAAACAGCGCAGAACTGTTCTCGTTGAATATTTCGGTTTCTTTTTTGATCTTGCAATAACTGATGTTTTTGCCATAAATTTATTTTTTAAATGGAATCCCCAGCAATTTATACAATTCTATCGCCTCTTCCTTGTTTTTCGCATTACTTACGATACTAATTTCCAAACCAAAGTCAAATCTTAAAAGATCAGAATTAATTTCCGGAAACACAACATGTTCTTTCAAACCAACTGATAAATTCCCATTTTTATCAATATTTTTTAAATCAATTCCTTTAAAGTCTTTAACGCGAGGCAAAACAATATTGATTAATCTTTCCAAAAAATCATTCAATTTTTTACGGCGTAAAGTAACTTTAAGTCCGACAATTTGGCCTTCTCTCAATTTAAATCCGGCAATTGATTTTTTAGCCGCTGTTGTTTTTGGTTTTTGTCCGGTTATCGCAGATAAATCCTTAATAATTTCCGGTAAAATTTTATCAACAAAATTCGGTTGCTGGCTCATTCTTCCAAGGCCGACATTAATAACCGCCTTTTTTAAAAAAGGAACAGCTAAATTATTTTTATATCCGAATTTTTCTTTCATTTTCGGAATAATTTCCTTATTATATTTTTCGGTTAAACTTGTATTCATTTTTATTAATTATTTTGCTAAATTTTTTCTAGATTTTTGCCTGGCATTTTTTGCAAATTCTTGATTTTATTTTCCCTTCAATGCGATAACCGGTTTTTACAGCCTTTCCGCATGATTGACAAATAATTGCCGCTTTATTTGCATAAATTGGCCTCGATAAATCAATAATCTGGCCTTGTTCGCCCTGTTTTTTCGGCCTGATATGCTTTTTGAAAATATTAATATTTTCAACCAAAATTTTTCCGTCTTTCGGAAAAACTTTCAAAACTTTCCCGCTCTTTCCCTTGTCTTTTCCTGATAATATTTTTACTGTATCGTTTTTAATAATTTTCATAATAGTGTTCGCATTATTTGCTTTCAATTCGCATTATTCGTGATTACTCTATACTATTTCCTCTGCCATGGTCATTATTTTTTCAAAACCTTTTTCTTTCAATTCTCTTGGCATTGGCCCGAAAATTCTGGTAGCTTTTGGTTCCTTTTTCTCATCAACTAAAACAACCGCATTATCGCCGAATCTTACATAAGATCCGTCTTTTCTTCTTATAACATTTCTTTGTCTGACAACCACCGCTTTAACAATATCTTTTTTCTTAACATTTTTTCTTGGCTCAGCCTCCTGTACGGAAGTAACGATAATATCTCCAATCTGCGCATAACGACGACGAGTGCCGCCCAAAATCCTAAAACAACGAACGATTTTCGCCCCCGAATTATCAGCCACTTTTAAAATTGAACGTTCCTGAATCATAAATTTAAATTTTAGAAATTATTTTCCATCTTTTTTCTTTTGATATCGGCCTTGTTTCCTCAATCACAACTTTATCGCCTGTTTTATATTCATTGGTTTCGTCATGGGCTTTAAATCTTCTTGTCACTTTATAATATTTTTTATATTTCGGATGCTGTTTAAGACGCGTAATTTCAATAACGCGAGTTTTGTTCATTTTATCCGAAACTATTGTGCCTTGTAATTTTCTCATAATATTTTATGAATTTATTATCGTTAATATTTTTGCAATTGTTTTTTTAATTTCCTGGATTTCTTTAATATTTTTTACCTTGCCCTGCCTTAGGTCAAATTTTAATTTTTGCAATTTATTATAAAAATCAGCCAGCCTTTGTTGAAGTTCCGCAGCTGAGCTATTTTTTAATTTTTGAAATTCCTGTTTTTTCATATATATTATTTTATTATTTTTCCACAATTCTCGTTTTAACCGGCAATTTGTGGCCAGCGCGGCGCAAAGCTTCTTTGGCCGACGCCTTATCTATGCCGTCAATTTCAAATAAAATTCTTCCGGGCTTTACGGGAAAAACATAATGATCAACGCTTCCTTTTCCGCCTCCCATAGTCACTTCCGGCGGTCTTTTGGTAATCGGTTTATCGGGAAAAATTCTTATCCAAATTTTACCGCCTTTTTTTGTAAAAAAAGTAATCGCTTTTCTGGCCGCTTCAATTTGTCTTGAATTAATCCATGCGCCCGAAAGAGCCTGCAATCCATGCGATCCAAAATTTACAAAAATTCCCCGCGTCTCCACCTTCCTATCAATAGATCTGCCCTTCTGCCATTTTCGATGTTTTACTTTTTTCGGCAATAACATAATTATTTTTTATTAAATATTTCTCCTTTAAATATCCAAACTTTTATTCCGATTGTTCCGTATGTCGTAAAAGCTGTTCCCTCGCCATAATCAATATCCGCGCGAAGAGTCTGAAGAGGAAGTCTGCCCTTGGCCAGTTGCTCGGTTCTGGCAATTTCCGCTCCATCAAGTCTTCCGGACATTTTTATTTTAGCGCCTTTCGCATCTCTATTTTGAAGAATTTGCTCAAGATATTTTTTCATTGTTCTTCTAAATGGCATTCTTTTTTCCAAATCCCAAGCAATATTCTGAGCGATAACATTAGCAGATAATTCAAAGCGTTTCAATTCTTCTATATTTAAACTTAAAGAAATATTATTGTTAATTTTCTTTTCTTTCCTTAATTTTTTCAAAGCTGTTTCCAAAAATTTTGTCAGATCTTCTATGCCTTTTCCGCCGCGGCCGATAATAAGACCCGGACGGCTAGCGCGAATAACAACTCGGCATTTATTGCCAGTTCTCTCAATATCAACCTTATCAATTCCGGCATTGGCAATTTTCTCATTGACAATTTTTCTGATTAAAACATCTTCTTCTAAAAATGACTTAAAATTGCCTCTAAAAGGAAACCATCTTGAGCTCCAATTTTTAGTTATTCCCATTCTTAATGAATTTGGTTTTATTTTTTGTGCCATAATAATTTAAATAGATTTACGCTGGAACATTCTCTTCGCAATTCCCGGTTTTTCCGCCTGTTTTACTTTTTTTTCTTCTCCTTCCGGCTTCGATTTTTCTTTTTCTTTCATCGCCTCAGCGGCCTGTTTTATTTTCTGAGCTTCGCTCTTTTTAATTCTTTCAATTTTTGCCATTTTAAATCTCGGTTTTTTGGTTTTTTCCGATTCCGCCAAAATTAAAATAACATGGCTCATTTTTTTCTGGATCATTGCCGCTCTTCCTTGCGCCCGAGGCATAAATCTTTTAAGCATCGGCCCCTGATTGACCCTGATGTCTTTGACAAATAAATTTTCTAATTTCAAATTCTGATTTTTGGCATTGGCGATTGCGGAATTCAAAAGCTTTAACAGCGGTTCGGATGATCTTTTTGAATTAATCAATAATTGAGCCTGCGCATCATTGGCTGATAATTTTTTTAAGACATCCGCCATCAATCTAACCTTTCTTGGCGCCATTTTTAAATAATTTAATTTTGCTGTTGCTATTTTCATACTTTAATTCAATAAAATTTATTTTGCTTTTGAGGTTTCCTGAGCTTTTTGTTCCAATTCTTTCTGCATTTTTCCGCCATGCCTGACAAATTTTCTGGTTAAAGAAAACTCTCCCAAACGATGGCCGATCATTTCTTCGGTAATTCTTACCTGAATAAAATCTTTTCCATTATGGACGCCGAAAATAAATCCCACCATTTCCGGAGCGATTTCGCTGTCGCGCGACCAAGTTTTAATAACCGTCGCATCGCCGGCTTTTAATTTTGATATTTTCTTTAATAATTTCGGATCAACATATGGACCCTTTTTGCTGCTTCTTGACATAATTTTATTTTTTTCTCCTCTGAACAATCATTTTGTTTGACCATTTTTTCTTATTTCTCGTTTTCCTTCCTCCGGTAACTTTACCCCATTTTGTTTTCGGTTTTCTGGTACCCCTCGGCTGGCTGCCTTCGCCGCCGCCGTAAGGATGATCGCACGGATTCATGGCCTTGCCTCTAACTGTCGGTCTGATACCGTAACCGCGGCTTTTACCGGCTTTTCCAAAAACAACTAAATTCCAATCAGGGTTTGAAACCTGTCCCAATGAAGCAAAATTATCCCATTTTACTTTTCTTACTTCCCCGGAAGATAATTTCAAATTAGTCCAACCATTCTCTTGCGCTAAAATTTGCGCGTACGATCCGGCTGATCGCGCCATAACGCCTCCGCTTCCTTTTGATAATTCAATATTATAAACAAAATAGCCAACCGGAATATTTTTCAAGACCAAACGATTGCCGTTTTTAAGCTGGGCGTTTTCCGCGCAAATAATCTCATCGCCAACCTTAATATCTTTATGAGCTAAAATATAATTTTTTTCTCCATCACGATAAGAAACCAAAGCGATAAAAGCGGTTCGATAGGGGTCATATTCCAATGTTTCAACTCTTGCCGGAACGTTTAATTTATTCTGCTTAAAATCAATAATTCTATAAAGTTTTTTATTGCCGCCGCCCTGATGGCGCATTGTAATTCTTCCCTGATTGTTTCTTCCGTCATTGGCCGGCAATCTTTTCAACAATTTTTTGAACGGTTCAACCGCGCTCAAAACTCCGTAATCAACGGTTGTGATAAATCTTCTTGATGAAGTTGTTGGATTATATTGTTTCATAATTTTTCTATTAAGCCGGCATTAAATCGATTTTCCCCTCTTTTAAACTAACTATCGCTTTTTTATTGCCGGAAACAACGCCGCTTGATCTGCCAAATCTTTTTGATTTTGGTTTTTGATTAACAATATTAATACTGGAAATCTTAACCCCATAATAAGCTTCGACAGCCTTTTTAATTTGCGGCTTATTGGCATTTTTGTCAACAATAAAAACATATTTCCCGCTATTGGCTAAAATTCCGCTTTTTTCCGTAATCCAAGCCTGTTTCAATAAAAAAGACAATTCTTTCGGAACAATTTTTGAAGCGGCTTGTTTTTTTATTTCCCTTGGAACAACTGCTTGTTTTTTATTCGGTTTTGTTTTATTGAAAATTCCCATTTTATTTTTTATCTTCTTTTTTTATTTATAATGTTTTTCTATTTCGCTAATTGCTTCTTTTTCAAAAATAATATTTTTAGCTTTTAATAAATCATAAACGTTCAATGAAAGCGGGCTGATAGCTGAAACCTTTTTTATATTTGAAGAAGCTTTATTGATAAATTTTTTCCCCGAAAACGGCACCAGTAAAATATTAGACTTGTCGGTAAAAAAATTCTTTAATGTTTTAGACACATCTTTTGTTTTGATGTCATCCCTTAAGGCAAAATTTTCAACTATTTTTATTTCATTATCTTTAAATTTTTTTGACAAAACGTTAAAAATCGCCAAACGATTCATTTTCTTATTTATTTTTTTAGCGAATATTTTTTCTTTTGTCGGACCGAAAGCAACACCGCCGCCTTTCCAAATTGGAGATCTAATTGATCCGTGGCGAGCTCGGCCAGTGCCTTTTTGTTTCCATGGTTTTTTACCGCCACCCGACACTTCACCCCTTCCTTTTGTATGCGCCAAATTTTCCCGGCGATTGGCCAATTGAGCGATTAATGCTTGATGCACCAAATCAGGGTTCCACTTTGTCCCGAATATTCTTTCCGACAAATCAATATCTCCGATTTTTTGATTTTTTTGGTCAAAAACTTCTGTTTTCATATTAATTTCTTATTTCCAAAAGCGTTCCTTTCATCCCAGGAACAGCGCCTTTTATCATTAAAATATTATTTTCCTTGTCAATCCCGACAATTTCCAAATTTTTAATTGTTACCCTTTCTGTTCCCATATGACCGGCCATTCTTCTTCCTGGCATAACTCTTTGCGGCGCAGTGCTTCCGATTGATCCCGGCGCGCGATGGCGATTTTTTTGGCCATGAGTTTTCGGCCCGCCGCCAAATCCATGCCTTTTAACAGTTCCCTGAAATCCTCTCCCCTTATTTAATCCGCTTACTTTTACCAAATCGCCCTCATTAAATTGTTCAACTCCCAAAATATCTCCGACTTTAAAATTTTCAACTGATTGAGTTTTAAATTCTTTCAAATGCCTAAAATTCCCCAATTCTTTTAAATGACCCCTAAGCGGCTTATTGATTTTTTTCACGCCCTTGTCAAAACCAAGCTGCAAAGCTAAATAGCCATTTTTTTCTTTATCTTTAATTTGAGTAATTACATTCGGCTCAGCCTTAATTAAAGTTATCGGAATAACTTTGTCATTTTTCCAAATCTGATCCATTTTAAATTTTTTTCCTAAAATAAACGACATATTAAAAAAAATAAAACAGCCGGGATTATGGCTGTTTTAGCTAATCCGGTAAATAATTTTAAACTAAAATTTAAAACAATGTTTTGAAAAAAAACATTATTATAAAGATAGCAAATAGAAAAATTATGTCAATGGGGATTAACGAAAAAGCCGCGCAAGGGAGTTACCCAAGCGCGGCGTATAAACTATTTTTTAATAAGAAACTCTCGCCGTATTAAACGCATTCTCTATCGCCTGAATCCATTCCGGCGAATCAATGGGATTGGTCACGGCATAGCGAATATATTTGCCAAAAGGCACTCCGACAATCCCGGTATTTTGGATCATCAGATTATTAAATTCCTCGGCGTTTTTTATCTCTTCGCCAAAAGCGCGTTTAGGCGTCAGCCAAAGAGTAAAAAATCCCGCCCTTGGTTTAACGGCAATTTTCATTCCGTATTTTTCCAAAATTTCAATCAGAATTTCTAATCTCTTGCCAAACATTCTTCTGTTTTTAACAACTGATTGAAAATCATTTCCCAGAGCATGAAGGACTCCTGTTGCAGCCGGAGCGAAAAATCCGCTGTCAGTATTACCCTTAATAGTCGCAATATCTGATATAAAATCCGAAGATCCAACCATAGCGCCAATTCTCCAGCCAGTGCCGTTGCCGATGACCTTAGAGGCAGAAAATGCTTCACACCAGCTTAAATCCGAGAAACCAACAGCAACATCTGCAAGCGATACATGCTTGCCCGAATGATCTAACGCAGCGTAAGCCGCGTCATTAAACAAACGGATGCCATTATCAGCGCAAAACATACAAATGATATTCCAAAAACCTTCATGTGCAATTTGCCCGCTAGGATTATGCGGATAATTAAGCATTAGCAAATCAGTGCCGTCAAGCCAATGATTGAAAATGTTAATATTTGACAGCTCAACAATAAATCCATTTTCAGAATTCGTTGTTAATTCGTAATGATTCATGCCAAGATATCCAACCTGGACAGCTGGCGTTGGATAGCCGGGATTAGTCATTGTCCCAACAGTTATCTTTTCTCCGTTTATCCCGCCACAAGCTTGAATAATTATTCCAAGCATTGGTTTTACTCCGGGAATCGGAAGAAAAGAAATATTATCAACATTGACACCGCCTGATTTTAAATGGGCCTGAACAAATCTCCTCGCAAAATCAGGGACTCCAGGACTGCCGTTATCTTGATATTCATGTCTTGCCTCTTCGGCGCTCATAACAGCCCTTGAAGCTTCGAGCCTTGCGCTTAAAAACGCCGGACCGCTTGGCTGGCCTATTGAAAGCCGCCAAAGTTTTACGCCCCTGCTTTCCGCCTCGGCGCAAATTCTTTTGATACGTTGAAAAACATTTTCTTCACATCCAGGAAGCCTGCTTAAAAGTTTATTTTCCATAATATCCTCCTTTAATCACAATTCCGTTGCGTTGCAAAATAATCTTTAAAAGTTTCCGCTCTTCTAATTCTTTTTACAAAACCATCCGAACAAAGCATCAGCTCCTGACACTTTAACCGGCCGTTATAATTCGACCCCATGGTCAAACCATGCGCGCCAGTATTGTGAATCAATAGAATATCTCCCCCTTCAACAACTGGAAGATAGCGCTCTTTGGCAAATTGATCGTTATTCTCGCAAAGCGAGCCAACAACATTAACAATTTCCATCGGCGAATTCGTTTCGTCTTTCCCCAAAACAGTAATGTGATGATAAGCTGAATCATAAATGCAAGATCTCATCAAACACGACGGCCCGGAAGCGTCAACGCCGACAATTTCAAAATATTTGCTCATTCTGTTAATGCATCGCGTTACCAAAACTCCGTGAGGACCGGTCATATAGCGGCCGGATTCCATAAAAAGTTTCGGCCTATAACCATTTCTTTTGGCAAAATCAGCCATTGAATAATTAATGCCTATAGCCATTGCCGAAAGATTAAAATCTTCCTGTCCTGGCCTGTAGGGCGTTCCGATTCCGCCGCCCATGTTTAAAAATTCAAACTCAATATTCAATTCACTCGAAATCATTTCAATAGCTTCCAAAAGCATTTTGACTGTTTCCGCGAGATAGCGCCAATCCATTTGATTGCTGCAAATCATCGTATGAATGCCAAACCGCTTAGCGCCTCTTTCAATGGCCAGCTTATAAGCTTCAACAATTTTTTCATGCGGCACGCCGTATTTTTGTTCGGTCGGCTCGCCAATGATAAAATTACTTCCTTCACTGCGCCTTTTTCCGGGATTATAACGGAAACATATCAGCTCCGGCATTTGCGGGACTTTTTTAACCATTGAAATATCATCAAGGTTCAAAATGCATCCGCCATCAGCCAAGGCTTCATTGAATTCTTCAAGACTTGTATTATTCGAAGAAAACATAATGTCATCTGGTTTTGACTCTAAAAAACGAGCCAAATTTAATTCCGGGATAGAACTGCAATCAAAACCGAACTCCATTCCCTGCATAAATTGCATAACCGCCAAATTCGGATTCGCCTTTACGGCAAAATATTCCTTAACGTCCGGCATTAGTTTTTTAATCCTTTCCCCGGTTTTAATAATGCCAGCGGCATCATAAATGTGAAAAGGCGTGCCGAATTCTTTAATGATATCCGGCAAAATTTTACAGAGCCTCTCTTCAAAATCTTTAGACATCGGCATAACTTCCCTTCCTTTCTTCCCTTGAATTTTTTTGAGCTTTTGTCTCTTATTAAAATTCTCAAATTACTAAATACAAGATAATAAACATTGACAATAAAGTCAATAATTTTAAAAATATTTTTGTGTCCCCATGAGGAATCGAACCTCAATCTACTCCTTAGAAGGGAGTCGTTCTGTCCATTGAACTACGGGGACAAATTTACGATTATTAATTTTAAACAAAAAACAGCTTGTAAGTAAATAGAAAAAAATATAAAATGGCAAATTAACGGGCTGTAGTATAGTGGTAGTATATCCCTCACCCTTTTTATCGGGACATAGTATAGTGGTAGTATACACGCTTTGGGAGCGTGAGGCTTGGGTTCAATTCCCAATGTCCCGAATAAATAAAGGGTGAGGGATTTTGGGAGTGTGAGGCCAGGGTTCCCTGCCTGCCGGCAGGCAGTGATTCTCGGCAGCCCGACAAAGTTATTTTCCTATTATTATTTCAAAATAATTTTCGCTTAATTTGCTATCTTTTGAAACTTTAATTTGCGAATTTCCGGATTGTAAAACTTCGGAAATTTTTGTCAAAACTTCGCCTGAAGCGTTGTAAGAAACGCTCATCCCGACATAATCTTTTTTATCGGCATTGGCGGTTTTAATATTGTTATCCAAAAATCCAGCGGCTTTAAATTTATCTTTCCATTGTCCGGCCAAGCCAGTTGTCGCAGTGCCATTTAAAATCCTAATGTTTATTTTTGAAATATTAACCGCGCTTTCTATAGCCATTTGCGGACATTTATCAACTTTTTGCCAATCAGAAGGGACATCGCAAGGTGTTGAAAATTCCTGACACTGCCCGTCCAAAGAAACAGCCGACACAACAATCTGAGCGCAAATTTTCTCTTCTTCATTTTTCCCCGTTTTAACATCTGGCTGATTTTCGGTTCTAGAAATTTGAAAATTAATATTCATCCTTTTTGAAATTTTCTCAAAATTCTCCAAATCAAATTTTAAAACATCGGCCGAAACATCTTGCGGAATAATTGCAAAAACAGCATTTACTGCTTTCAAAATAATATTCATTGACCAAAAAAATACTGAAATCGTCAATATAATAACAAGCAACATTGCGGCAATATAAAAAATATCAATTTTATTTTCTTTTATCCAGACTTTTATTTTTTCAAAATCAATATTCATATAAATAATTTATTTAAGATAAATTTCCCCGCTCAAACTTCCAGATGAAACATTATTGATTGTCGGGCTACCGCTAAAATTAAAAGAATTAATCTTTGCAAAAAATAAATTAGAATTTAAATTTTCCAAATATTGCCTGATTGATTGGTAATTGCCGCTAATCGGAGCCGTAAAAATAACATAACGGCTGCCTGTTGTGGAATCAGCGAATATCTGAGAGCTGTCAACCTGAACGGAAACCTTATTGCCGGTATTTTGCCCGATAGCTTCAATTTGACTAATCGCTGAAAGAATATTTTTTTCATCGGGCAAAATATCATTAACGACCGAAAAATAATTTTCTACTTTTCCCAAGTCATTTTTTAAATAAACGGCATTGAAACGCTCAATTTTGGCAACCGACAAAAGGCGCTGCTTTTCTTTAGTGGCGTCAATTTGTTTTTGAAGATAGCCTACAATATAAAAAATTATTGTTCCTTCAACCAATAAAATTAAAAAAGTCGCTCCAATAATCGCCAAAATCTCATTTTTAAAATTTTTTCCGCTATTCATATTATTTTATTTGATATAAAAAATTAGCATCTTTTAATTTAGCTTTCACTGAAAAATTAATATTTTCCTTGCTTAAAAATAAAGAAAGCGGCAAAGATTCAGCAGAAAAAACAGATGAACCAGCAAGCCGATCTTTTAATTCAATAAGAGAATCCCGAGTTGGCGCATTTCCGGAAAAAATCAAATTTCCGCTTTCATCGGCGCTTAATTGGTTTAACACAACACCGGTCGCAGAAACAATCTTGTCAATTTCAATAAAAATTTTTTCCCAAAAAATAGCGCTATTGTTTATCAAAGAAAGTTTTAAAACATTTTCATTAAAAATAACCGCTTTCCCCTTAATCTCGGCGACATCCGTCGGCAAAGCCGTTTCTTTTGCCAAGGATTGTTCAATCCCCGAAGAAAGCGCTTTTATCATCAATAAAGCCGACAAAAAAATAACAATTAAAAATCCGGCAAAACCAATAGAAAATTTTTGGACAAAATCAATAAAAGAAAGCATTCTATGGCGCTCATAAGCTAATTCTGTGCCAATCGGAAGCAAACTCACAATGTCATCTTTTTTACGCGGAATAAATCCTCTCTTAACGGCGCCCAAAGCCGATAAGAAACCTAAATCATTGATATTTTGCAAATCACTGGTTAAAGAAAATCCTTTTTGAATTTTTATTTCAACAACGCTTTTAAAATTATTAACCAATTCGTCTGCGCCTATTACAATAATTGAATTTACCTGTCTTGCTTTGCTGTCATCGGCCAAAACAAAATGCGTAAGGCTTTTTAAATAATGCAAGGCGGCGGATAAAAATTCTTTATTATTGTCAAATTTGTCTCTCGGTAAATTAAAATAAAAATAAGGGATTCTGCCGTCATAAATTGAAAAAGTTATCATGCCAGGCTGTTCCATTACAACCATTGTCGTATCATCGCCTTCCGCCAAAAACTGCCCAAAGCTCCATGCATAATTTTCCGCCGCAATAACGCTTATTTTATTTTTTTCAAAAACAGCCAAATAAGGACCGATTAATTCGCTTGGCGTCATTTCTAAAATAGTTTCCCTTTTTTTAATATTTTTATTTTCTAAGAACATCCAATCCGAATAAATTTTTTCTTCCGGAATAGGCAATGCCGAAGAAGCTAATTCCATCGCTTCTTCGATTTGATCATTTTCAGCTAATAATGGAAATTCAAAAACAGAAATATAAGACCAAAAAGGCGGAACGGAAATAACAACCGAAGATAAACTTTTACCGAATTTATCTTTCAATTTTTTAAGACCTTCCTCAACAGATTCAACGCTCAAGGACTTAATAGCTATTTTTTCGCTAAACATTCCCCCTTTTTTTTCGTCAAAGATAACAACGTCAATGCTATTTAGGGTTATCGCCAAACCGGCAATCGGCTTTTGATAACGCAAAAAAGAAACTATTTTTTTTCTCAATTTATCAATTTTTTCAGAAAAAAAATTTTTTAGTTTGTGAGCTGCTGCCATGATGTTTGGGTAATTTTTCCGTTGGCGTCTATTGAAACTATCACTTGAATTTTAGCTTTTTTAAATCCGACTTGGCCGTTTGAAATTATCGTTTTTACGCCTGATCCAGAAACAGAAACCATTGCTGTCGCATCACCGATAATTAAAGAATAATTTGAACAATTCGGCGTACCGCCGCTATTGCAATTTATATTTTTGCCGATTCTTTTAAATGCATCCATTGCGCCAGCTTCTGCCGCAAATAACGCTTTTTTATTTTCAAGTTCGCCAAAGCTACTAAGCCCCTCAACAAATCCGCTTGAAGCCACGCCAATGCCAACAACTAAAATAATCATTGAAATTATTACAATCGTCGGAAGCGCCGCAACTCCGCTTTCTTTAAACTTTGAAACTTTAGGATTTTGGAACTTCATACTACCTTAGCGATGCTGTTATTTCTTGGGATTGGCTTATATTTAAGTCGCTTCTTCCCTGGCTATTATACATTATTTTAAGTTTTGTTTGAATAGTATCTTTGGCAGGGGCCGGATTTGAAATTATTGTAAATAAACAATTGTCCGTACTGGTGGCAATCACTTTATTCGCTGTAATCTCGCTCGTGCCCGAGGCATCAGAAATTTGTAAAATTCCGGAATTTATAAATATAGATGAAGTCGCTGCGCCGGTTGTAATATTCAAGATATTAAAAGGGCAGCTCCCGGAAATCGAAACAGAAGATGCGTCGAAAACCGCCTGCCTGATTTTTTCCGTAGCGAATCTGGCATTTTGAGAAACTTCAAAACGAGCATTGGCCAAATCTTTTCCCCTTAATACCACCAAAAAAATTTGGACTATCACCAAGGACACAACTGAAAAAATCGCTACATAAATAATAAGTTCAAGCAAAGAAACTCCTGTCTGCCAGCGCCTTCCTGTAAACACTGAATAAACATTGCATTTTTGAAATTTTTTTTTCATAAAATTATATAAACATTAATGCCTATATTAATATAGCGGCAATTTAACGTAAAAAATGCTTCCCTTCCCGGACCCTTCACTTTCTACCCAAATCTCCCCGTTATGAGCGCTAACAATTTCTTTGCAGATATAAAGTCCCAAGCCAGAGCCTAAAATTTCTTTTTCATCTCCCCCTCTAACAAATTTTTTAAAAATATTTTCAAATAATTCTTTTTGAATACCCATGCCAGAATCGCTTATTTTTATCAAAATTTCTTTTTTAGAATCATTTTTAGCGCCGATCATCTCAATTTTTACAAATCCGCTTTTTGTATATTTAATGGCATTATCAATCAAATTTCTAAATACCTGATTAAATTTATGAACATCCCCTTTGATAAAAATTTCTCCAGGCAATGATTCAAATTTCAAATCTAAATTTTTTCTTTGAGCCGCAAAAATAAAATCTTCTTCAATATTTTTTAATAATTTATTCAATTCTATCCGCTCAAAATCATAATGCATTTTGCCATCTTCAAACCGCCCAAAATCCAAAAGATTATTCAATAAATCCAAAAGCTTATTAGCTGAATTTTTTATTTTTAAAACAGCTTCCTGAATTTTTATCGGATCAGAAATTGTTTTATCGCCTATCAAAGAAGAATAATCCTTCATAATTACCAATGGATTTTTAATTTGATGCGCCACTATTGATAAAAGTTCTGTTTTATAATCATTAAGTTTTTCAATTTCTTTGCGCTGATTTACTTCTTTCAAAACGCTTTTAACTAAAAAAATCCCGAAAATAATGCTTATCAAAAACAATCCGCCGTCAAATATTTTTTCTTTCAAATTATTGACGATAAGCATTTCAAATAAAATCGCTATCCATATAAAAAATACGAATAGCTCCGTAGCAATAATATTGATATCAAAAAGATGATGTCTTAACGCCGAATATGCCCAAAAAAACAATCCGAAACTTACTAAAATATTGGCGTACGGCAAAACCCCGATATTATACCAAAGAAAAAAATTTGTTATCCCTCCGCCAAAACCTATCAATGATCCAAGCAATAAAAAAAATATTCGACGTTTTTTCAAAGAATCAGAAACTGAAAAATATTTTTTTATAAGAAAAATTAAAGAATAAATTATCACTCCGGTAAAAACCGCAATAAAAATATCGTATAAAATTCCGGGATTCGGCCAATAAAGAAAAATCAATTTTACTTCAACATTTTTGATGACTAAATCAGAAAAAAATAAAAATCCGGTCAATACCGCCGACAAAATATAAAGAATATTTTTAATATATTTTTCTATTTTCTCTCCTTCTAATAAAGAAATTAACCAATGAAAATAAAAAGTTGGGATAAATAAAGATCCGAGCGTTAAAAATTTTATCCATAAAATAGCGCTTTGTTCGGATTGGGCCAAAAGCCAGCGCCAATAACCAAAAGACCAAAAAGCCACCGAAAAAGCGAAAAAGAAAAAAATTTTATTGCTGGCAATATTTCGATTTTTGAATAAAACTAAAATACCGAATAAAACAGCAACAAAGCAATTTATAGCCCCGGAAATAGAAAAAAAATTATTTAAGATATTCATTTAAAAATAAAAAAGCTTTAATAATATTATAACATATCATTAAAGCCCGACAAACTATTTTCTCGCCACTACAAGTCCGTGAACTTCCAAGGGCTCGTAAATAAGACGAATTTTATTTTTATCAAATCCAGATTGTTCGGCGATATGAACTATCCGATAAGGAGTTTTATAAATCATATCCCAACCAATAACATGCTTTATAAATTCCATTTCCGCATTATGATTGACATTGCTGAAAATAAAAAATCCGCATGACACTAATTCCCCATAGATGATTCTTCCGATGTGAACTGCATCTTTATCAGAAAAATAATCAAACAAACCGACTATTTCAACAATATCTGGCTTCCAACCGCCATATACAAAATTCCCAAAGTCATTTGCGCGAGATTGAATCCAAACGCAATTTTTATCAACTTCGAATTGTTCAGCCAATTGTCTGCTATATTCCAACGCCCGCTTGCTGACATCAACAAATCGCGCATCTATTTTAACATCCGCTCCCATATCTTTTTTTAATTCTGCCATTGTTTCAATGACTGCCCTTGCCGAACCCGATGCCAAAGATAAAACTTTTATGGTTTTTTTCTTTTTGACAACAGCTAAAAAAGCGTCTTTGAGTTCTTTTTTCGCAAGTTTTAAACGATTTCTGGCGGCATGAGCATTGATGAAACTTTCTTCCCAAAAAAAAGAAAAAAGAGCTTCCCTCAAATTTTTATTTTTTAAATTCAGTCCGCCATAACAATACATTGCCTCAAGAGCTTTGTGGCTCTTGGCGTATTTTTTAATATAACGCGTATGTTCGCTTGATTTTTCAAAAATAAATTCTCCGGCCTTATTTGAAAAAATCCAGATGAATAAAAACCAGAAGAAATTATATGCCATTCTTGACGGCGTTAACTTTTTGTAGAAATTTTCGCCAGGGATATAAATTTTTATTCCATCTGCGGCATTTTCCATATTGCGCCTCCCTTTTTTAAAATATTAAGAGCTAAAAAAATATAACACAAAAATTACAAAATGCGAATAATAAAGATTAAATCTAATCAAACCCTCGGAAATAAATTCAATTTATCCCCATCTTTGATTTCTTTATTTTTTAATTTATTCAAAAAAATTTCCGCATTTTTCATTTTTTCCGGCATAAAAGGATTGAGCATTTTAATAATTGTCTCTATTCCAAAAACAACAGAATTTAAAATTTTAGAAATCTCCTGATTTGACGGATTATTTTTATAAAGCGTCCACGGATTTTTATCGTTTAAATATCTGTCTAAAAATTTTGCCAAAATAAAAACTTCGCGCAAAGATTCATAAAGCTCAAAATTTTCCATATGAAATTCATATTTTTTAATAATTTCATCACTGTTTTTTTTGACTTCCTCGTCAATACTCTTAAAATCAGCTCCGTATTTTAAAGCCATGGTGAATGTCCGTTCGAACAAATTGCCAATCCCGTTTGCCAAATCAGAATTATATTTTTCAACAAATCCACCTTCTTTAATGTCTCCATGCTCGGAAGCCGGAAATTGAGAAATCAAAAAATAGCGGACGGCATCAGCTCCGAATTTTTCAGCCAATTTCTCCGGATCAATTATATTACCCAATGTCTTGCTCATTTTTTGGCCGTTAATCGTAAAAAGTCCGTGAATAAAAATCTTTTTAGGCAGAGGCAAATTAACAGACATCAAAAGAGCCGGCCAGAAAATTGTGTGAAATTTATTAATTTCCGCTCCGATAATATGAACATCCGCCGGCCAATATTTTTTTAATTTTTCTCCACTAGAAAAATCAATTGAAAAATCTAAAGCGGTAATATAATTCAGCAAAGCTTCAACCCAAACATAAATAATTTGATTTTTATCAAAAGGATATGGTATCCCCCATTTCACTTTTTCCCGAGTAATTGAAAAATCGGGCAAATCCCCGCTTAAAATGTTTAGAGCTTCATTCTTCCGGCTTTCAGGAATAATTTTTATTTTATTTTTTTCAATTTTTTCTTTTATAACCGGCAAATATTTTTTAAGATTAAAAAAATAATTTTTTTCTTTAATAAGCTCTGGTTTTTTTAAATGATCAGGACATAAGCCATTTACCAAATTTCTTTCTAAAATAAAATCCTCGCACCCAACACAATATAGGCCTTCGTAAAATCCTTCATAAATATCTCCCGATTCTTTTAATTTTTCAAAAAAATTCAAAACGCCGTTTTTATGCCTTTGCGAAGTGGTTCTGATAAAATCATTATTTTCAATTTCAAGCGCTTTCCACAAACCAATATATTTTTCAGCCAATTCGTCAACAAATTCCTGCGGAGTTTTTTTTGCCAATTCAGCTATTTTAGCGCCGTGTTCATCCATTCCCGTTAAAAAAAACACATCAAAATTTTTCAAACGCTTATATCTTGAAATAACATCTGCGAAAATCGTAGTAAAAGCGTGCCCAATATGCGGAGCGCCACTTGCATAATAAATAGGAGTTGTAATATAAAATTTTTCTTTCATAAAACAATAATATAATGATTTTTATCAAAAACAAAGCGCCCCGATAGAGACGCTTTGTTAAAAAACCTTCTTTTTATTTAACACTCGCACTTTTCTTCTTTAATTTTTGATTTTATTATTTTATCAATTTCCTCTTCCGATTTTCCGGCCATCATTTGTTTAACGGATTCTGGATGAACAGACATTCCGTGCTCTTTAATTCTTTTAACCACCTCTTCCATATTTTCATCTTTTATCGCAAAATCGCAATTTAATCCGAAATCGCTACACTTTATAGTTTTTAAATTTTTTTCCATATTTTTAATTTATTTTGACATTTTATTTTTTCAATAAATTTCATTCTGTTAATAATTAAATCAAAAAGCGCCAATAAAATAATGGCGCTTTTTGAAATTTATTGTTTAGCCAATTTTGGACAAATAACTATTAAATAAAGAGAACTCAACCCGACGAGCACATAAATAACTCGCGAGACAATTGACATCGCGCCAAAAATCATCGCCACCAAATCAAAATTCAAAACCCCAATTAATCCCCAATTGACACCGCCCACAATTGTAAGAATAAAGGCTATCCAATCTAATACGCTTAATTTATTGGTCATAATATTGTTTTATTTTATTCGACCTTTTCCAAAAATCTAAATATATTATGAATTATAAGAGATAAAATTTTTCTAAAATATTTATAAAAATTTTATAAAATAAATTTTAAAATATCCTGCAAAATATAAGATACAAATAAAGCCCCCAAAATCGCAAAAATAACGCTTGGCAATCCGAAAGCCATTAATAAATTTTTATCCGATATTCGCTCCGGGTAAAACATCTTTTTCCGGAAAAAGTAAAACCGGCCCGCCTTCATCGCTCGCCGCCAAAACCATTCCCCGGCTTTCTAATCCCATTAAATTTCTTGGTTCTAAATTGGCTACAATCACGATTTCTTTGCCAATTAAATTTTCCGGCTCATAAAATTTGCCAATGCCCGCTACAATCTGCCTTTTCTCCGCGCCCAAATCAACTTGAAGTTTTAAAAGTTTTTCTGAACCCCCAACTCTTTCCGCTTCAATTACCTTCGCAACCTTTAATTCAACTTTTTTAAAATCATCAAAACTTATCATTAAATAATTATAATGCAAAAAAATAAAATTTACATTATTAAATATTTTTTCCTGTCTTTTTCTGAAAATCTTTCAATAGCATAGCGAAGCGTTGTCCGCGGCATTTTAGAAACATTTTTATTAAGAAATTTTCGCAAAGTCGGCTCATCTTTTTTTCCGACTTCCCGCAACATCCAGCCGATAGCCTTGTGCGCTAAATCATGCTTATCGCTTAAAAGCATTTCGGAAATTTTTAATGCGTCTTTAAAATCGCCAATGCGAATAAACGCCCACGTGGAAACAATGGCAATTCTTCTGTGCCAAAGATTTTTTGATTTCGCCAATTTATAAAGAATTTTTCTATTTTTTTCTGAACACGAAATTAAATAATTTCCCGCAATATCGCGACAAGACAAATCAACCAAATCCCAATTATTTACGCAGGAAATATTTTTAAGATAAAATTTAAAATTTTTTTCACGCAAAATTTCATTGCCGCTTTTATATTGATTTACCAGGATAATCAAGCCCGTAAGTCGCTCCTCATGAATTTTGCTTTTTAAAAGTTTTTTAATTTCTTGGAAAGATAAATTTTTAAATTCAGCCGCGATTTTTCGCTGTTGCGGCACCATAACGCCTAAAAAAATATCGCTATTGCCGTATTCGCCTTTGCCAGTTTTAAAAAACCGCGCAAGAATTTTCGCTTTTTCTTTGTTAGCGAAACCGCGTAAAGATTTTTTAATATCGCTTGCCCTATCCATTATTTTATAATTTCAATAATTTTTTGTTTTGACGCGGCGCCGGAAATGATATTTACGGCTGATTTTGGAACGCCGAAATATTTCGCCAGAGCTCTAATCACAGCTTCATTCGCCTTACCTTCTTTTGCCGGCTCTTTTACCCAAACCTTAAAATCTATTTCATTTTTTCCTATTAAAAGTTCGGGTATTTTTTCAATTTTTTCAATTTTTGCGCTTGGTTTTACTTTTATTGATATTTTCATTTTTTAAAATTTTTCAAAAATTTACGAATTTCTTCAACTATAATAATAGATACGGCAACTGAAACAATCAAAACCCAATCTGAAAAATTAAGCGCAACAGTGCGAAGCACTTTTTGCATAACTGGCGTGTAAATCGCCAATGAATGAAAAAAAATAATTAAAAGCGTGGCGGCAATTAAAAATTTATTGGAAAATGGATTAAGCTTAAAAATTGATTTGTCTTCCGAACGACAATTCCAAGCGTTAAACCATTGAAAAACAGCAAGAACGGTTAATGACATTGTCCATGCTTTTAACATATCGCCGCCAACATATTTATTAAAAATAAATAAAGTGCCTATTGCCATCGGCAAAGCCATAAAAAACATTCGCTTTAACATTAATTTATCAACAAGATATTTTTGAGAGTGTTCAAAATTGCCCTTTAAAAGCCCTTTTTCTTTAGGCTCCATTGCCAAAGACACATCAAGAAACCCATCTGTTATAAAATTAAGCCAGATAATTTGCGCCGGCAAAACAGGAAGCGGTAAACCCAAAAATAAAGCCCCGGAAATCGTAAGCACCTCTCCAAGACTCGTTGAAAAAAGATACAAAATTACCTTCTTGATGGTTTTATAAATACTTCGACCTTCTTCTATCGCCGAAATAATATTCCCAAAATTATCATTAAGCAGAACAATATCCGAGGCCTCTTTAGCAACTTCTGTTCCGATTTTTCCCATTGCCACCCCTAAATCAGCGGCAACAAGCGATGCCGCGTCATTCACGCCATCGCCTGTCATGGCTATAATTTCTCCTCGTTTTCTGTAGGCATTAATAATTTTCAATTTATGATCGGGGTTAACTCTGGCATAAACGCTCGCATAAATTATTTTTTCCGATAATTCTCTTTCTGAAAATTTATCAACTTCATCGCCTGTAATTATTAAATCGCCTTCCTGATAAATTCCTGCCTCTTTAGCAATTGCCTGCGCGGTCGTCTTATGATCTCCTGTAATCATAACAACTTTCACTCCGGCTTCTTTCGCTTTTCGCATAGCTACCGAAATTTCCGGACGAAGCGCATCTTTCATCCCAAAAAAACCGATAAAGTTAAGATTATGGATAGCTTCGGGTTTAAGAATTTTCGGCGCGCTGCTAATTTGAGCCAAAGCGACAACCCGCAATCCTGTTTCAGAAAAAGAAAGATACACTGATTCTAATTCTTCTTTTTCTTTTTTTGAAAAAGGATGATTTTTACCACTACGCCAAATTTTTTCTGAAAGTTCCAAGATTACTTCCGGCGCGCCGACAACCGTAAGCATGGGGTTTTCACCGCCATGAACAACAGCATGATATTTGAGCCTATAATCAAACGGCATTTGCGCGACAATCGGCGCTTCTTGTTCTATTGAATATTTTTTAATCCCAAGTTTTTCCGCAAAAACAAGCATAGCCGCTTCTGTCGGATCGCCGCTAATTTTCCATTCCTTTAATTCTTCGGAAAACATCAATCTAGCATCAGCGCAAAATGCGGCAATTTTTCCGGCTAAAAGAAGCTCTGGATGATTTATCGGATCGACAATCTGCCCGTTAAAATAAACTTCACCATTGGGTTCATAACCAACGCCTCCAATATCAAAAATTTTTCCGTCAACATATATTTTTTGAACAACGAGCTCATTTTTTGTAATCGTGCCTGTTTTATCAACAGCAATAATTTTTGCTTGACCAAGAGACTCGACCGCCTGTAATTTTTTAACCAAAACATTTTGTCTGCTCATTCGCCAAACTCCGGTCGCAAGAATAAGAGTCACCACGATCGGCAAGCCTTCGGGAATTATCGAAACAGAAAGAGAAACAACCGTGGCAAACATTTCTTTTATTGATTTTCCATAAGTAATCCCAACGGCAAAAAGCGCCGCGCTGATTCCTAAAACCGCCCAAATAATAATCCGCGATAAATTTCGAATATTCGCTCTTAACGGAATTTCCGTATCAATAGAGGCAATTTGTTTAGCAATTTTTCCAATAATAGTGCCAACTCCGGTTGCGACAACTACCGCCTGTCCATTTCCTGAAGCGATATGAGTCCCCTTAAAAATCATATTTGCCGGAGAGATTTCCGACACGCTTTGTTTTGCTTTAATATCCGCAATTTTATACACCGGCTCAGATTCGCCGGTTATCGCCGCTTCGTCAACATTCAAATTATTAGAAAAAATAATCCGCGCATCAGCCGGAACTTTTTCGCCCTCCGAAAGGAAAATTATATCGCCCAAAACGATTTCCGTATCAGAAATAATAAATTCTTCTCCTTCCCGCAAAACAACGGCTTTTGTCTCTACAAGTTTTTTAAGGGCAAGCAACGTATTTTGCGCTTTTCCCTCTTGAATAGTGCCGACAATAGCATTGAATAAAAGCACGGCAAGAATAATTGAGCCATCTATAATCTCTCCCATTAAAAAAACAATAAGACTGGAGGCAAGAAGAATATAAATAAGAGGATTCGCAAATTGCCGAAAAAAAATAACAAAAAGACTGTCAATTTTTGGCTCCGAAAGCTTATTGGCTCCGTATTGTTTAAGCCGAAAAGCCGCCTCCGATTTATCAAGGCCGCGCTCGCTTGTTTTCAATTCTTCAAAAATTTCGGATAAAGTTTTCGTTTGCCAATTATTGTGAAAATTCATCTACTTCTTTTTGGCCGCGCTTAAGTTCTTCAACTTGTTCTGCGTCTAATTTTAATAAAAGCGCCTGGAATTCTCCAATATGTGTTTTTTCTTCCCTGGCAATATTCATCATTACTTTTTTAATTTGTTCGTTTTCAGTTTTGACGGCTAATTGCTCATAAAGATTGACAGCATCAAGCTCGGCAATAATGCCAATCCTCAAAATTTCTTTATCAATATCTTCTTTTTTTACTTTATTAAAATCAATCGGCAATTGTGAAATCATATTTTTATAATTTGTTATTTTAAATAATTTTATATGAAGAATCTATCCGTGTCTACATCTTATTGCGCGCCTTAACCGCTTCCATAAAAATAAACAATGGAATTTCTTTTCTAGATTTATCTTCTGCCGCGGCGCGCGGGCCGAGCTGGCTTTTTCTGTTTGAATTCCATTCTTCTAAGCGGCTCACGCAAAAATTATTTTTCCCGAAAAGTTTGAAATAAAACTGCAATGGCCGATGAAATGAAATCGTATATTCCGATGGTTTATCGCCCGGATGCATCTGAATTTTTACTTTTGACTCGCTAAGATAGCTGTCTATGCGTCTATATTGAATTTTATTTTTTTCGTCATATCCCCAAGAGCTTTGTTTTGGAACGCGAAAAGCCGGATGGCTCATTACCATCAACAATTTTCCAGCTGGTTTTAAAACGCGCTCGCATTCTTTTAAAACTTCGCTGACATTTTCAATATTTTGAATAGCCATAATAATCGTAATTTTATCAACGCTGCCAGCCGCCAAAAAATCAAGCTTGTCAGCCGAAGCAGCTTCAAATTTTATTTCTTTTGGCGAATTTTTCCTGGCTATCGCTATCAATTCTTTGGAAATATCCGAGCCGATAACGCGAACGCCTTTTTTAAGAAATTCTCTATAAAATTCCCTGGCAAAAAATCCCTGACCGCAGGCAATATCAAAAATAATTTCGTTTTTTTTAATATCTAAAAGCCGCAATAAATTCGGCAAAATAAGATCTTTTTGATAGGTTCCTTCTTGTTTTAACAAATCATCATACCAATCTGCGACTTTTCCCCATGAAGTTTTTGGCAAAGAATTTTCCGAAAATTTTTTCTGATAATTCATAATTTTATTTAATTATACCAATTTTTGCATAAATAAAAACCGCTCCGATAGGAGCGGTTTTTATTAGCGACGCTTACGCTCGCGATACGTTTGTGGCAGCTGGGCCTTTTTCAGTAGTGATGACTTCAAAGGTGACTGCATCGCCAACTTTTAATTCATCAAACGCCACACCCTTTAACTCATTAGAATGAAAGAATAAATCCTTTGTTTCGCCTTCGCGAGTAATGAATCCGAATCCTTTATCTGTAAGAGTTTTGATAGTTCCGTTCATGTGATTATTTTTTATTATTTTTTATTTACCTAGAAACTCGACTACGCCTCCTGGTCCATTTATTTTTTAAATATATCAAAAAAATAAGCTTTGTCAATATTCTAGCTGCGTAAAATTTTAGGCGGCAAGCTTGTCAAATCAACCAGCATCGATGGCTTAGAAATAATCTTTCCTTTGTCAAAATAAAAAACTTTACCGCCGAAATATTTTTTCGCCTGACTGATATTTTGCGCCGGCTTATAACCCTCCCAATTGGCGCTTGGAGCAACCAATGGTCCGGATATTTTTAAAATTTTGATAAGTTCTTTATTTTTCGACAATCTGAAAGCCAAAGTTTTTGTTTCGCGATGAAGATAAGCGAATTTTTTAAGCGGACATTTTAAAATAACGCTTATTTTTCTCAATCGTTTTCCTTGAAGCCAAAATTTTTTCAGTATCGCTTTTCTTTTTTTATCAATTCCAACGCCGAACAATTTTAAATCATCAAAAGAACTTATTAAAATAATCATCGGCTTTTTAGGATTTCTTTTCCTTAATTTATAAACTTTTTCAACCGATTTTTTATTTAAAGCTGAAGCGCAAATTCCGTAAATTGTGTCTGTGGGAATTACGCCCATAACGCCGTCTTTTAAAAGTCTTGCCGTTTTTTGCCAATCAAGATTTTTGTCGCCATAAAATCCCCCTACTAAATTATCGTTTCTTATAACGCGATAACAAGGAATTTTTATGTTTCTATTTTTCGCTAAAATATTTCCAATCGCCCGATAAGCCTTCGGCTCGCCTACCAATTCAGCAACTTTTTTATAAGTTAAAAAATTTCCTTTTGAGATATGAGAAACGATTTTAAAAACTTTTTCTCTAAAATCCATTTGAACAGCTTTTATTAATTTAACAATATACAGTCCAATCAATATCCATAAAAAAATTTAAAATGATTTCTATATTTTACCAATTTTTACCGCAAAATAAAATAACCTTGATGGGGCTATTTTATTAATACAATTCGGCTCGCCCCTCTCTCTGACTTCCGAGCGTTTGACTGAACATCCTAATCAATCAAAATGAAACGCTCCTGAGGCGGATCAAATTCAGCATGCGTTTTTTTGTAATAGGACCGAAATATCCTGATGCCGGACTTATATTCTGATCTTTTTGAAATTTTGCCACGGCCGCTTTGGTAAGAGACCCAAAATAACCAGTCACCAAAGCCTCAGGATAGACTTCAGCATTAACTAAAAATTGTTGCAATACCGACACGTCTCCACCGGCACGGCCAACTGTCAAATTCCTTGCCAAAGCCTTGCCATACACATCCGCCTTGTCTTTGACAGCTTCAATGCTCCCGAGTTGTTCCAATTTCTTGAGCGTTGTCGCATCCGCAATTCCAGTTGCCGAAAGATTATGGCGTTTTTGAAATATTTTGACCGCCCGCTCCGTGAGGGGGCCAAAATATCCCGTAATCAAACCTTTTTGATATATGGATGATTCGGACGCGAGCAAAACCTGCAAATGTTCTACCTGCTTATTTTGATTCCCCCGAGAAAGGATTTTGAAAAATGTATAAATTGGCGTCTTTTGCGTCACCGGCGGCGTAGCAATAATTTTAGTTTGAGTTTTGTCTTGTTTTGGTATAACCGTAAAATAAAGCGGAATGGAATATGCTCCGCTCTCACTCATACGAAAAACCGAATAATAATATTTCTGGCTATTATTAAGATTAATATCCGTAAACCTGCCGCTATTGCCGCGATAGACTTCCGTTCCTTGGGTTGGCGAAACAACATAACTGTTTTCACTTTTCACGATAACCGTTTTAAGCCCGCTCTCGGGCTTTGCTTTTTGCCAGACGAAAAGAACTTCTTTGTCTCGCGGGTCAACTTTGGTGATGACCGGCTTACCGACGACTTTTGGCGGCGCGTAATAGTGTCCGCCTCCGCCGCCGAACGATTGACTCGGAGCCGGCGCAGGAGCGACAGCAACTGGTTCAGATTCGAGTTCGGGCTTGAGAGATACCGCCTTCGAAAGCGTGGCGAATGTTACATTTTCATAAATACTTTCGTTGCCCGAACTGTCCCAAACTATCGTTTCAAAATTATAAGTAGTATTAGGTTTTAAACCGGAAAGCGGATGACTATGATTAACCAAAAATGAATTATGTCCGCCATCTGTTTCTTCATACGCCGTAGTCATTCCATAATTTATTTTTCCGCCTGCCGGAATATCCGTATTGAACACAATAGTAGCGGTAGATGTTCCAATTGACTCTACTATAATGCCTGAAATCGTCGGCGGGACGGCAACTATTTTCTGCTTGTACAACGTATTAAATTCAAACCCTATTTTTTCAATCGTCTTGCCGAAAGCATTTTTGGAAACGACTTTATAAAAATAATTAGTTCCTGATTTGAGGCTGGCGAGTTTTATTTCATGGGATAAAGCCAAATCAATCGCAATAGCTGATGAAGAGGCATAATTTTCCGATGCGCCGTAAAATACTTGAGATGTCGCTGGTTCGTTCGTCTTCCAAATTATAATAGCCGTGGACGTTCCAATCGAAGCCGTTTCAGCGTGAGAAATCGCAAAAGTTATTGTGGTAGTTGTGTTCTCCGTTGTTGTAGAAGTTGATGTGTCCGTCTCTGGCGTTGTCGTAGCTGTCGGTTCAGGCTCGGCAACAACCGGCTCTTCTGTCGGAGTTATTGTCTGAACCGCGTCAGTAATAAATATCTCATCAGGAGAAACTGCCTCATTGCCGGATTCATCTTGCGCGACTACGCGATAATGATACTCCGTATCTGGATCAAGATTGAAAAGCGGAGCGGAGTGTTCGGTGGCGTAGTCTATAGTTAAAAGCGAGGATGCGCCATACTCGGCGGTTTTCCCATATTCTATTTTTCCTTGCGCCAATTCATCGGTCATCCAGCTTACCGTCGCTTCGGAAGTCGTTATATTCGCCACGGAGATATTAGTGATTTCCGGCGGAACATTGTCTATAGCGACCAACTCCACAGCTGTTTCCAAGGTTCGATCTTGCGAATAACTTATATTGCCGCTCTCGTCTTCCGCGACAATTCGGTAGTGATAGGTGGTGCCGGGGGTTAAGCCGGTAATCGACACGGTGTGATCCATTGCCGCCGAAGCGCTCTTTGGTGTAGAAAGACCATAGCTTGCCGTCTCTCCATATTCCACAAATCCATAAGCGAGCTCATCGGTAGTCCACACCACTGTCGCCTCAGTCTCTAAAGATGAAGCAGTGGCAACAGAAATAAAAGCCGGCCCTGTGGTGTCGGCGGGAGGCGCCACCGTTTCTTCAACCGGAGCGGTATCAGTTGTCGGCGCCGGCTCCGTGGTGGCAGGTTCAGGAGCTGGTTCAGTGGCAGTCGTGGTGTCAGTTGTCGGCGCAGTTGCATCCAATGTTTGGGCAAAAATAAAAGATGTTGGAGAAAAGAGCAGTGAAATTATAACTAAGAAGCCGGTGATTTTTTGTTTCATAGTTTATTAAATTTTATTCTTCTAAAGAAATAATCTGAATTCCTTTTCCCTTAATTTCATCTTCCGTCCAAAATAATTGATCAATTTTAAATTTACCGACATAAGTAACTCTTCTTTCAATCTTTCTTCCGGTGTACTTTTTTGTTTTCTGTTCCCATTCCTCCAATACCAAAATGTCGCCTTCCTGTACATCAAAGTCGTTTAAACGCAATTCGTATTTCTTTTTGCCGGATACCACAGCATCAAAGTACTCTGGCCATATTTTTTTATTTATTATCGTCATATTTTTTAATTTATTATTTCTTCGCCATTTCTTCCATCTTGAGAAGCTTTTTGACGATGATAAAAATTATGAGGGCGAGAATAAGGAAATTAAAAAGCTCGGCGATAAATGAACCGATGGCGATTGTAACCGGACCGATATGCCACAATGCTTCCTTCCACGACTCCGCTCCCATAAATGGCGTGGCGATGGGCATGAGCACGTCCTTGACCAGAGAGTTCACCAGCGCGGTTGAAGCCCCGCCCATGATAAACGCGACCGCCAAAGCGACAACATTAAACTCTTTTAAAAATTTTGCGAATTCTTGGAACATATTAATTCAAATTATTTTTTATAGCGCCGCGTTCTTTATACAAACCGAAAATCAAAAACGTGATCATGCTTCCAGCGAGAATTCCGGCAACATTTAGAAGAAATATGCTCCCCGCGCGAAACGCCAGACTATTTACCGGATCAAACAAGCCGATGCCAGTGGCGACCAAAGGCGGCATAAGCGATACCGCGATACCAATACCGGTCATGGCCTCTCCAACTTTTACGCGGATAAGACCATAAGCGGCAATGACGCCCGCGACAATCGCAATCATCAAGTCAAAAAAGACATTCGGGAAAAAGGAGATGAACACGCGCTCGGCAACATCAAAATAGCTTTTCGCAAACAACGAAAAGAATCCAGCAACGATAATAGCGAGCGCGATTGAAATTAAAAGCATGAAAAGCGAGCGGAGAAAGAGTTTTCCGTCGCGCGCCGGTATGGCAAGAGCCATGGAAAGAATCGGATACGCGAGCGGCGCAACGATCATACTCGCGATAAGAACAGGGATGCTGTCAGTCAATATTCCGCAGGAGGCAAGAATAATGGCGCCGATTACCAAAAGATAAAAATCTCTGTCGGGGACAGTGTTTTCCAAAAGCGAAGCAACGGCTTCCCGCTTGCTTTCCACGCTGTATTTTTTTGGAATAAAAAGGAGCGACATATTTATAATATTATATCATATATTTTCTAAAATTATATAATTTCTGCTCAATCTCTTTCTGCCGTTCTAAAATTTATTGTTTTGATTCAATTTCCATAAATTATTTCAGATCAAAAACTCTGACGACTTTCGACTTTTCTCGCTCGTCATTGACTCCGCCAAAGCAGAATCAAACAACTCTTTAAATTTCATTTTTTGCTCAAGAAGCTGTTTTTTATAGTCCTGAACCGCGGAAAGTTTAGCGACGATTTGTTTTTGGGTTTCGAGAGGGGGAAGGAAAATTTTAATTCGTCCAAATTCACTTTTATTTATTATTGGTACTGCGGTAGTTTTCCCAAGTGATATAAGTTTCTTTTTATCTTTTTGAAGCGAGAAAAATATAAAAAGCGGATCGTTGTCTTTATTACATACTATCGAGTTGATCTGTTGGTTGGTCGCCATTTCTTTACCAGCGATTGCCATTTTACCGATAGAAGCAATACAAGTTACCAGAATCGCGTTCTGAGGCACAGGGCGGGTCTTTTCGTATCCTTCGTGGCTTAATTTCTTTGGCGTATCTGTAAGTATAAATGTATTCTCTTTAATATCTGTTGGCGTTGCCCATAAAAATTCTCCATTCCAGTAATCGCCGTTCTTTGTAGATGGAGTATTTCCTGTAACAATTTCTCCAATTTCACTCAATTTTTTAATATCCCAATCCTTACCGACCGGGTTGAGTTCTTTATGTAAAAGTGACTGGAAAAGCTCGTCGGCTTTTTGGATGAGGTCGTCATTCAATTTCTGCGCCTCAACAATCTTATCCAACCGCTCAACGATTTGTTTTTGGATTTCGAGGGGCGGGAGAGGGATTCCAAAGTTTTTCAAACTACTTCCCTTGATTGCGGAAAATGTGCTCCCAGTTAAAAGTCGAGACCAATTATTTTCATTCTTTTTCATGAAATAAAACAGGAACATCTGATTTAAAATGTTCTTTTTTGCACGGAGAGCTCCGAGACCACGACCGACACAAGATTTTTCTCTTGCGATATTGATATTTCCTACTGGTGCGCGGACAGATATTAAAACATCATTCGCCTCAGCAATACGACTTGGAGATGAGCAATATTTAACTGGGGCAGGATAAATCTCCCCAAATTCAGCCTTGCCCTGAAAAAACGGCAATCCTTTGCCTTGTTCGTTGTAACTGGATGAAGGCGGCGATTGCCCCATTATCACCTCTGCAACCTCTCCTAATTTTTTTGTTGGATAGGTCATAATTCTACTTCCATAGTTTGTCTTTATACGGATCAACAATTTCCCCGTCTTTATCCCTTACCTCAAAATGCAGATGGACTGGACGCGTTCCTTTATTCCCTACATAAGCAATGACATCGCCCCGCGTTACGGCGCAAAATTGTGTAAAATCATTTAAGATTTGCGTTTCTAAAGAATCGGCTAATTTTTCACAATGGCGAAACCATGTTACAAAACCATTCTCATGGACAATATAAAAAGAGCCGTCAGTATTCCAATTCGCCCCATATATAAGATCTTTGCCCTGCGCAGCTTTATATAATTTGCCATCTGCCGGTGCTACTACGGGCGTAAACTTTGGATACGAAAAATCATAGCCGGCATGACCGTCGTATTGTAAAGTATTTTTCCCGCCATCATACGAAACTCCCACATAGTTAATTTCTTTGTTTTGAAAAAACTCACCGCCATCTTTTTTGGGATAACCGCAGGGTTCTTGAGGACATTGCGCACCTTCTCCTATTTCTCCATTGAAAGCTTTAACTTTTTGGTCTTTCGCATTTTTACCCCAATGTCTATTACTGTCGGGATCAATAGCCGTGCTAGAATGATCCAAAACCGCACTAATTTTTACAGTGTATGGAGTAAGAGGTGCTCCACTTGAATCGTTACCCTGAATAGGACAAATTAAAAAACTGGCGGCCACTTCTTCTGTTTTGATAGTTTCTTGAGCGGGCAATTCGTTTTCTGGCCTTTGCGCTTTTTGCCCAGTTGACTGACTTATAGGAATAGTGACTTTGGGTGTTGACACTTCGTTGCTAATAGTAGATTTTCGTGAGGCAATAACTCGCATCAAGCCCTTGAAAGCATACCGTATAATTTCTCCTAATTTTTTTGTTGGCCAAATCATAATTGATACTTTTCTTTCCACTCCTCATCCGTTATTAATTTCCACCCGCTTACGGAATGGATACGTATTTTACTTTTGTCAAATTCTGGAAGTTTATCAGGAAGTTCTCCAATAGAAATAAATATTCCGTAAGCATACTTATATGGTTCATCGAAAAATGTTTCTGTTATCTTTTTTAAATCTTCAACAATGTCTTGATAGCTGGGCTTTTTCTTTACTTGAAAAACAACCAGATTATTTTCGTTGTGACCGCGGCCATGAATGACAATATCAGGACGGCGACCATCGCGCTTTATTAATTCGACATCCACATCAAAATCTTTGAACCGCTCGCGGAGTAGGCCACTTAAATGACTGCAAATGTTCCACTCTGATGTAGACCATATCCCGCTATCGTTATCAGAAATCCACTTAAGTGCCTCGTGCACTAATTGTGAAATTTCTTCTAATTTTTTTGTTGGGTAAGACATATTATTTTCTATTCAAACGAAAGATATGATTTAAATCTGTATCCGCTGAAATCTTTAAGGAATGATAAGAATGGTTTACTAAATCAAATAAAACCGTATTTATTAAATGCTTAAAGTAAAACTTTTCTTTATTCTTTCTTCTGGGAATGTTAAGAATTTCCTGTTCGCCCTTTGGAATATAGATAATTGGTTTGTGATCACTGGTACCCAAGTTATGCGCTATATCATTTCTGGCCTTATTCAAAAGTTTTATGTTTTTGTAAATAAATAATGGCAGCCATTCTAGATAAAGAATCTTTAATTTTTCCGAAAAACTTTTCCGCAAAGCCGCTTTCGTATTTTTGTATTTAGTAGTGATAATTTTGTCTAGGAGATGTTCTGTCAACAAATGCCCAATCATGACAATCGTTATTATGTGCGAATTATACCCACTTAAAATCGAGAAAAGAATTCGATAATCTTTTGATTTATCTTCTATTTTCTCAACCGATTTTTTTGTTTGGTAAGGCATATTATTTCCAGTCAAGTTTTGCAAAATCAAGCAAAAGTACCAGCATGGTAAGATTTTCCATAAATCTAATCAGAGCGTGCTGTTCGCCAATAGCTTTTTTAATTTCTGTTATAGATTCCGCCACATACTTTTTTAGCAATTCTTCATGCGGGTCGCTTGTCTCAGTAAATAGGGTATTTTTCTTGGAAATATCTTCTTTTCTATCTCTATAGTCATCTAAAAACTGAAACCAGACGCCACTATTATATATGGCTTCTTTCATCCCTTCGTCCAACCCTTTCGGATTTAACAAATAAGTAAGTGCAAGGAAAAAATATCCACCGCTCTCTTTGGTAGCTTTTAAAATGTTATCATGTGATATCTCTGAGCTCCTGTTTGATTTGATATTCCGCAAATCATTTGCCTTCCAAGATTTCTCTACGTTTTCTAGGAATTCATTAAGGTGAGGTGATTTGGCTACGATAGATTTAATGTCGGAAAATGAACGAGTAATTTCTCCAACGCCGCCATGCATTTCCTGACTATTGTTTTGAACAATTTTAAACAATTTCTCTTGTGATATATTTTCTGATTCCAACGCGTCATTGATTAGTCGACTCATTTTGGCAAATTTAGAAATAATCCTTTTTTGCTGTTCTGGCGTAGTAGAAAAGCTGACATCGGATTTTATTGCTTTGGCAAAATGAAGCAAAATTGAAGACGCTAAAGACACCTTAAAAGTTTCTTTGCGCAACTTAAACAAAAACAAAGAAGCCAAGAGTTTTACGCCAAGAATTATAGCTCGCAATTTTCTCATAAAAATTTCTTAACCTCTCCCAGGGTCGACTTCAATTTTTTCTCTCCATTCCCAATTTCTTTCAAAATCTCCTTCGGTTCTCTGTGCTCACTTCTTCCTCACCGTTGATATTACTTTGAAAATTGACCTAAAAACCCTTTGATAAGCGACCTTGTTTCGTTTACCTGTTCGCCCTTGAAATATAGCTCAATGAAATAAAATCCGTCATTTTTTTCCGTATACGCGTAAATGACGCGCAGAGATCTGTCGCGAAGAGCGCGGCAGGCCATGCGAGCTTTTACAATCTTGCATGCTTGTTCCGAGTGGATAATGGTGAAGTTCGTTCCGACTCCGGTTGGGTGAGTTAAAAGTATTGCCTTAAACTTCTCAAGGTCATCGTCCAATGTCCTATATTTTTTGAAAAGTTGTTTGAAATTCTTTCCAAATTCCGGTGAAAGATCAAATTTCCTCATACTGTCTGACGGAGGTTTCTTCCGGACGATAGAAAACATGCTCATACTCCAGCGGTTCTCTATCGGTGGCCGCGACCCACGGCGTATCAATGTGAGATAGCGCTGAAATTTGCGTTGCAGTCATATCTCCAAGCCGAGCAATCTCCCAGTCAATATGCGCCAGCTCTTGCGCCGAAAGAGCCGACAGTTCAAGTGGTATGTCCGGATTTACGAGATACTTGGTTTGTTCGTATTTGTAGAATTTGCTTCTTACCTTTTCTACTTTTTGATCTTTTTCTAAATGATCAATAATCTTGGCAAACATGATGGGGGTGGGCCCATTCGTATTTTTCATATACTTTGCGCCAATCAATTGTTCCTCAAATTTTTCGTAGTAATCAAAATCTATAAAGTATAAAAGTTTATAGAGTACTGTTTGACCGATATTGGGCTTGCCGCCGATCTTCGCAAGAATGTATAAAAGAACTTGCTCAAACTTATTGGCTTTTTCTTGAGGGATATTGATGCGAATTTCGTTCGTGCTTTTTCGTTCTTTCTCTTTTCTTCCTTGAATGGTTATAACAGGATTCACGCTTTCTTTGCCGGCGAGAAAGTCTTCTAAAGACATGTCAAAAACACCGGCCAATTTTTTCGCCTCGGAAATAGTGAGTTCTCGCTCACCTTTTTCAATCTGCATATAGGTGGGGCGAGAAATATTAAGTTCTGTCGCGATTTGTTCCTGCGAAAATCCCTTTTGCTCGCGAAGTAACTTTAGTTTTTTATGTAAATTATTAACCATATATTACTATACTATTCCAGTAAAGAAATCTTGTCAAGCGGATAAGTAGGAATACTTTACAGCAACTTATTTACTTTATCCAGTGCTATTTTAAGTTTCTTCTCGCCGCTTTCAATCTCCCCCAAAATTTCTTTCGGATCACGATGATTAACCTCTTCCTCGCCGTTGTATGGGCTATAAGTGTTGGCCGAGAGAATGGTTTCTGATTTTGTAGCTGCCAATTTTTTCAAAAAAGAAAGCCGAGGCCCGCGCGAATTCCCTGCCTGCCGGCAGGCAGGCTCCCCAGATCCCTCCTCCGCGCGGGCGAGTCCATCGTCCCGCCTCCTTTGCCCCAGAAAAATAGTGGCGGGGCGCATCATTTCAAATTTCGTTTCTTAGATTTGTGGATTAAATTCGGTAAAATGATGTCAAAAGTTTGAGAGTGTTCTAAATACGTAGCAGAATTGAACGCAACGAACTCTCATCTTCAAAAACGGAGTTCGTATCTAATTTATTGGCTCCGCGACCAGGGCTCGAACCTGGGACATCCTCGTTAACAGCGAGGCGCTCTACCAACTGAGCTATCGCGGAATATATTAAATTATCAAAGACAATGATATTTTACCAAACAAGATTTATTTTTTCAACACTTTCGCTTATAATTCAATAATGAAAATTTTGGAAGTAAAAAACCTTAATGTTGAAATCAATGGAATTCATATTTTAAACGACATTAATTTCGAAGTTGAAAGAGGAGAAATTTTGGCGATTATCGGACCAAACGGCGCCGGCAAAACGATTTTATTAAAATCCCTGCTCGGGCTGATTGATTATCAAGGCGAAATCAAATGGAATAAAATCTACGGCGAAAAAATCAAAATCGGTTATGTCCCCCAGCGCATGGATATTGAAACTGATATTCCCCTTTCGGTTGAAGAATTTTTAAATTTATCAGGTGATTCATCAAAACAAAAAATCAAAGAAGCGATAAAAGCCGTGCAGCTTGATGAAAAAATTTTAAAATCCGGATTTGGCGAAATTTCCATCGGCCAACGCCAAAGAATTCTGGTAGCTTGGGCGATTTTGGGAAATCCGCAAGTTCTTCTTTTTGACGAACCGACCGCTGACATAGACATCGCCGGACAGGAATCAATTTATAAAATGCTCCACAAACTTCACCGCGATTTGAATCTCTCTATAATTTTAATTTCCCATGATTTGAATGTCGTTTTCCGCTATGCTCATAAAGCAATATGCTTAAACCGCAAAAAAATCTGTGAAGGTTCGCCGAAAGAAATTTTAAATACTGAAAATTTATTGGAACTTTACGGCGGCGAAAAAGCATTTTATCATCACGATCACCATCATTAAAATTTAAAACTAAAATCAATAAATAATCTTGCTATCACCAGTGATAGCAAGAAAAATATAAAATATTAAATAAAATTTATTATGGAATTTCAACAAATCATTACGGCAATATTCGTTTCCGCGGCCGCCAGCCTTCTAGGTTCTTTTGCAATTTTAAAAAGAATGGCTTTGGTTGGCGACGCGCTTTCCCATGTTGCTTTGCCAGGCATCGCTTTGGCTTTGATTTTTCACTTTAATCCGTTTTTGGGAGCAATCGCATTTTTAGCTGTCGCGGTTTTCGGAATTTGGCTCGTGGAATATCAAAGCAAACTTTCCATTGAAACAATTGTCGGAGTGTTTTTCGCCGCCAGCCTTGCTTTGGGAGCCATAATCACCCCTGACCACGAACTTTTAGAAGCCATGCTTGGAAATATTACAACCATAAGCCGACAAGAATCAATTGTTTCAATAATTCTTTCAATTTTTCTTATCGCCGTAATTTTAAAAATCCGAAAGAAACTAGCGCTTAATATGGTTTCTCAGGAATTATCGCAATCAATCGGCATAGAGAATAAGCAATTAGAACTTGTTTATCTTTTGATTTTCGCGCTGGCAGTGGCGCTTGGCATAAGATTTGTTGGCGCGCTTTTAATGGGATCGCTTGTGATTATTCCGGCGGCTTCGGCAAAAAATATCGCCAAAAACCTTAATTCGTTTATGAGCTTAAGCGTGATTTTCGGAGTTTTGGCCGCAATTTTGGGAATTTATTTTTCTCAAATTTATAATCTTTCGCCCGGTCCGGTTTTCATTTTAATCAGCGCCGGAATTTTTATTGTCTCAATGATAATGAGAAAATTTGTAAAATAAACCCAAAAATAGATTGTGTCATTTTTGTTTATTTTTTATTTTTCTCTTTTTTCGCAACTGCCAAAGTGGTTTTAATAATTGTATCCGGATTTAAAGACATGCTTTCAATCCCCTCTTCAACTAAAAATTCAGCGAAATCAGGATAATCAGAAGGCGCCTGGCCGCAAATTCCGATATATTTTTTGCGGGCTTTGCATTTTTTAATGACTTCAGAAATTAACTTTTTAACTGATTCATCTTTTTCATTGGCAACGCCGCGCACCAACTCGCTGGCATCCCTATCGATGCCGATAGTGAGCTGGGTTAAATCATTTGAACCGATGCTCATCCCGTCAAAAATATCCAAAAATTTGTCAGCCAAAATTACGTTGGAAGGAATCTCACACATTACATAAACTTTTAATCCACTTTTGCGGCTTAACCCATTTTCTTCCATAATTTTTATGACTTTTCTGCCTTCTTCGGCCGTGCGGCAAAACGGCACCATTACAACGACATTATCCAAACCCATTTGTTCGCGAACTTTTTTAATGGCTTTCAACTCCAAAATAAACGCGTCTTTAAAATTCGGATGATAATAACGGGACGCGCCGCGCCAACCGATCATCGGATTTTCTTCAGCCGGTTCATAAAATTCGCCTCCCAAAAGAGTTTTATATTCATTGGTTTTAAAATCTGAAAACCGCACAATCACCGGCTTTGGATAAAACGCAGCCGCGATTTTTGCGATGCCATAAGATAATTTATCAACATAAAATTGATTTTTATTTTGATAGCCGATAGTTTTTTTATCAATTTGAGATTTTATTTTTGGCGGTATTTTAGCGTAATTTATAAGAGCGTTCGGGTGAATGCCAATATCGCCGGCAATAATGAATTCTTCCCTCGCCAAACCAACGCCGTCATTTGGCAAAAATGATTTTTCAAAAGCCGTATCCGGAGTGGCAAGATTCATCATTATTTTAGTCTTCGGCTTCGGCATTTTTTTAACATCATGATCAATAACTTTAAATTTCAAAGCTCCATCATAAACAAAACCCTCGGCGCCGGTGGTATCAACCGTAATCATCTGCCCAGTTTTTATTTTTTTAGTGGCGTTCTCGCTACCAACAATGCAGGGAATCCCAAGCTCCCGGCTTACAATTGCGGCATGACTTGTTCTTCCGCCTTTATCAGTGATAATCGCTGAAGCGATTTTCATAATCGGCTCCCAATCCGGATCAGTCATATCGGTTATTAAAATTTCTCCGGCCTTGAATTGACCGACATTTTTCGCGTCCAAAATCACCCGCGCTTTTCCTGTCGCGATTTTATTGCCAACTGACGCGCCTTTTACAATTTCATCTGCCTTGCCAGAAAGCTGATATTCTTTAATTTTTGAAAAATCCCGCAAAGCGTGAACTGTCTCCGGCCGCGCCTGAACAATAAAAAGCTCTCCTGTTTTGCCGTCTTTTGCCCATTCCATATCCATCGGCGTCCATTTTTTATATTTTTTTGAATAATGCTCTTCAATCAAAACTCCCCATTTTGCCAATTGCAAAATTTCTTTGTCCGATAAAACAAAAGATTCGTTTTCTTTTTTTGAAGAATTGATTATTTTTGTGGTTTTTATATTCGCGCCAATAGCCGCGCCATAAATCATTTTTCTGTTTTTATTTCCTAATTTTTTGCTGATTATTGCGTTTGGAAATTTCCCTAAAGTTTTTTTGAAAACTAAAAATTCGTCCGGCGTTATTTCGCCCTGCACAATCATTTCTCCTAAACCACAAGAGCCGTTTATTAAAACCGCATCGCGAAAACCTGATTCCGTATCAAGCGTGAACATCACGCCCGAACAGCTTAAATCAGAGCGCACCATTTTTTGCGCGCCAACAGAAAGAGCAATTTTGAAATGATCAAATCCCTTGTCAACGCGGTAAGAGATCGCCCGATTGGTAAAAAGGCTCGCCATTGCCGCCCGACTGGCCGCTAAAACGCCTTCAGCGCCGCGAATATTCAAATAAGTTTCATGCTCTCCGGCAAAACTTGCCCCCGGCAAATCTTCGGCAGTGGCGCTGGAACGCACGGCAATATCAACATTTTTACCATATTCTTTTTCCATTTCCTGATAAGCTTTTACAATCGCATTTTTTAGATCATCTGGAAATTCCGCTTTTTTAATTGTTTCTCTTACTAGCTTCCCCCGCCTTGCCAAATCTTTTAAATTTTTTGTATCTAAACCTTTTAAAGTTTCTTTAATAAAAATTTTTAATCCGGTTTCTTCCAAAAAATAACGATAAGCTTCAGCAGTAATCACAAATCCGCCAGGAATTTTTACCCCCCGAGGAATTAAGTTTTGGATCATTTCGCCAAGGCTGGCATTTTTCCCGCCGACCTCGCCTACATCTTCAATACCAACTTCGCTAAGTTTTTTAATAAAAATTTTATTCATTTTTTAATACTATTCCTTCGATGCCTTCAAGGCAAGCATCAAATCTGCTACATTAAAACATTTTTTTTCAGCAAAAATTAAATCTCCGGTTTTTTCAAAAAAAGCGAAAGCTTGATTGTCATATAAAAATTTTTCCGGATCCATGCTAAATTCTTTTGCTTTTTTTAAAGTCAAAGAATCTCCAATAGCTCCCGCGGCTTCCGTATTGTCGCTGGCATCGCTTGCAAAAGACATAAAAACTAAATTAGCTCCATCATCATCCATAGTTTGCAGCTTTACCAATGCGCCCAAAACTGCTTCCATATTTCTGCCTCCTTTGCCGGGTGGCCGATTTTTCAAATTAACCGTTGTTTCACCAGCGGTCAAAAGCGCTTCGTTATTTTTTATTTCTTTTATCATCGGATAAATCACATTCATTGCTTCTCCTTCGAGCGCCAAAGAATAAATCCGACCGCTAAAACCAAATTCTTCGGCTTTTTGCGCCATTGCCATTATCGCATCTTGATTACAAACAAAAAGAATATTTTTAACTTTTTCAAAACACTCTTTTTCTTTCGGCGTTTCATACAGATGAAAATCTTTTATGTCTAGCCCGTATTTTTTTAAAATATCTTCCGCGTCTTCTTTGGTTGTTTTGTCAAAAACCGTCGGGCCAGAAGACACAACCGACAAATCATTGCCGCAAACATCTGACACAATCAAAGAAACAACTCTTGCCGGACAAGCCATTTTCGCGAGTCCGCCGCCTTTAATTTTAGAAAGATGCTTTCTTAAGGTGTTAAGCTCAACAATATTAGCTCCGGCTTTTGTCAAAGATTTTATCGCCACTTGCGAGCCTGTAAGCTCTTCTTCGGTGGCGCAAGCCAAAGCCGAACCGCCGCCGCAAATAAAATTGATCAATAAATCATTTTCATCAAGGCTTTCCGCCAATTCAACAATTTTTCTAGTTGCTTCAAGATTTTTTAAAGAAGGATACGGATGTGTGCCTTCAAAAATTTGTAATGGCAAAGATTCAAACGATCTCAATATTTGCCTGTATTCATCATTATTATTTTCTTTATCCAAAACAATTCCACCGGTCAATTTATCCCCTAAAATTTTTGCAAGCATCGCGCTCGCAAACGCCGACCCCTTGCCGATACCGACAAGAAAAATTCTTTTGAAATTATTAAAATTTATTTCTATAAATTCTTTTTGTTGCAATTTTCCGCTGCTATCACTGGTGATAGCAGGATGAGTCGTGATTTTTAAAAAATTATTTTCAATTCTAATCCTGCTTTTGATTGATTGTTCTATATCAATCGCTTCATAACCGGCTTCGGCTATTTCAAGCGCTTTTTCGCGAAGAGAATTTTTCGCTAAATCTTTAAGATTAGAAATTATTGCCATTAATAAATTATAGCAAATTTCTATTCTTCTTCAAAAATAGGCAGACCTGCCGGAGGACCCATTCGCTTGCTTGATAGGGTTTCAATATGCGGCGAAGTTAAAACTTTTTCGCTTGGAATATGGAAAATCGTTGCCAATTCAACGGTGTTTAAAATAAAAGTTTTTGATTTATTGTTAAAATTAAAAATACTGGAAGTAAAAAATTTACCGAACGGAATTTTTTCCGGCAAAACTCTTTCTCTGAAATTATGCCAAAGGCGCTGCTTTCTCGCTTCAATTCTATTATCAAGAAAAAAATAAGGAAACTTATGCCATTTTAAAAGCGGCCAAACATTAATATTTTGTTTGAAAGCGTTTGTTTCGTGGGTAGTGTATTGGTTTAGGGCGCTTCTTATTCCTCGTAATCCTACGCCGATATTAAATGCTGAATTTGGGGCAAGATAAATAAAACGCACCAATACATTAAAACCCGGACTCAGTATCTTATCTTTAATGGGTTCTGTTTTTTCTTTTGGCAATTCCTCGGTCTTCTTTTCTTCTTTTTTCCCCTCTTTGCCGGCTTTATCGGGCGCATCTTTCCATTTTGGATAATGAGCCGGCGCCATGGCAATATTTCTGCTCCATTCCATTAAATAGTCATGAAATCCCCTGCCGCCTTTGCTTTCTCCACCACCGCCGCTTCCGCCAATTTTTCCGCCGCCCTTAATCAATTTTTTCAAAAAACTTTCAGCTTCTTTTTTCCAATCATTGCTGGCGGGCTCGATTAAAAATTGCAAGAAAAAATTTTCATCTTTGTCAAGACTTCCTAAAACTTCAATCAAGGCAGAAACCGGATCAATAGCGAGCTCTTCTTTTGACAATTCAAAAGCCTTGTAAGTTTTAATCGGATAAAAATCGTCTTTGTCCAAAATAAGCTCGCCGCCAAAAATACTTTCATTACTTTCATAAATATCTTTAGTTTCAACTGGAAATTTATTAAGATAGTCTTCAATTTCTACCAATTCCACGCTCGGATATTGAGCGTACATTGCCGCCTCAACAAGTTTTTTATGTCTCTTGGGGGTTCTTAAATAAAAATGAACTTTGCCGCTAAAACTCACGACTTCCAAACTCCACCACAAAGTTATCTGTCCCTCTAAATATTCTTCAAAAACATCGTTTGGCGAATTTCTCATCCCGTGAAGATTTATTAAAAACTGCTCCATTGCCAAAGGAGTCTTTTGGATATCGCGCGGAATTTTAATTTCTAAAATTGTCCATTCAATTGATTTTTTGAAAAGCGATTGTTTGTAAAAAAGAAATGTCTGGCGGAATAATTCAAAAAGAACCGCCGCCAAAACAATCATCACCACCCAAAAAAGAATTGAGAAAATTAAATCTCCGTTAAAATAAGACGATAAAGTGGTTGTTGCCGTGGTTGTTGCCATAAGGCCTGATTATGCCAAATGATATCTTCCGTCAGACAATCTTTTAAAATGTTTTTTACTTTGAAGATTTATTAAAATTGTATTTTCTTTTAAAAATCTTTCCTGTTTTACCAGATCAATAACTTGTTCTTTTTTAAGCGGGCCTTTTTCTTTTAAAATTCTGGCAATTACTTCTTTGGCAAATCCCGGCTTTAAACCAAAATCAGCCAATCCGTAAGTGCCACGGCCAACCAAAACAAAACGCGGATCTTTAATAAGTTCGTTATGAATTGTCTGAAAAAGCGCCAAACGTTTGCCAATTTTCAAATCATTAATTTTTTTATTTATTTCTTTAAAATGAAGCGGTTTGCCGTGCTTTTTCAAAATTAAAAAAGCTTTGGCGCGGGCAGTTTTCGGATTAATTTCATCCCATTTGCTCAAACCAAAATCTCCGTAAGTGTTTGTTGAGAATTTCTTGGAAATGGCAATATAATTTAAGGCGATATTCCCGCCAAGACCGCACGTTTTTACAAATTTCGCAAGGTGCTTGTCTAATTCTTTATGGCTGACTGATTTTTTTTCTTCAGCGAAAAATTTCTCAACTTTTTTAATAAATCCATAGGCGGATTCAATTTGCTTTTCTCCAAAATACCAAAAACTATAAAAATTTTTATCATCAATATGATAATACGGCTTTTTGGCAATTTCAAAAATAAATTTAATTTGCTCCGCCCTGAGGCTGTTATTTTTTAAAACATCTTTCGCTTTTTCCAAAAAATCTTTTTCTCTCATCACTTCTCCATTTTTTTCCAACAAATCAAAACATACCTTAAAAATTTGCTTAAAATCTTTATCATCGCCAAATTGTTTTCTGATCAAATCCAGCGCCGATGATTCAATTTGTCTTACCCTTTCTCTAGTTAAGCCGTATTGATTCCCGATAGCCGCCAAAGTAAAAGCTTTTCCATTAAGCCCAAAACGCTTTTCAATGACATTGCGCTGCCTATCCGAAAGAACAGCAACAAATTTTTCAATTGCCTTATTGATATTATTCATATATAAATAATACTAAATTGTCTTTTAAATTATGTCAAGATCAAAAAAACAAAATGAAGGAATAGCTTTTTTGGATTGGACAGATTAAAATTCAATCTATAAATCAAAACATACAATTATTTATGGAATCAGAATATTACTATTTAAAAACAGCCGAAGCTGATGATTTAGATAACAAAAAAGAGCGATTGCTTTACAGAATTTTTGAAATATTCCCGGGATTTTTATCATTGTTAACGCTTGGGGGCGTAGTTTTTATTTCTTGGTTTGCGCCGACTTTTGCCGCAATTTTTATAATTATTTTTGACGTTTATTGGCTCTTAAAAACAATTTATCTTGCCCTGCATTTGCGTTCAGCATTTAAAAAATTACAAAAAAATTTAAAAATTGATTGGTTCAACAAGCTGCAAGCTACGGACTGCGGACCACAGGCTGATTGGAAAAATATTTACCATTTAATATTACTTCCTTTTTATAATGAATCAGAAGAAACAATAAAATCCTCCATAGAAAGTCTTAAAAATTCAAACTACAGAAAGAACAGAATGATTATTGTTTTGGCAGCCGAAGAAAAAGCCGGAGAAAAAGCGAAAATAATCGCCGAAAAAATAAAAAAAGAATACGAAAACGAATTTTTTAAATTTTTAATAACTTTCCATCCGCAAAATATTCCCGGAGAAATTTCCGGAAAAGGATCAAATATTACATGGGCTGCAAAAAAAGCAAAAGAAGAAATCATCGATGTTTTTCAAATTCCTTACGATAAAATTATCGTTTCCGCTTTTGACATTGACACGGTTGTCTACCGCGATTATTTCGCAAGATTAACTTATGTTTATTTAACAACCGAAAACCCTCAAAATTTTAGCTATCAACCGGTGCCGTTTTACATTAACAATATCTGGGAAGCGCCGGCTTTAGCGCGTATCGTGGCTTTTTCAGCCACTTTTTGGCACACCTTACAGCAAGAACGCCAGGAAAGACTTACAACTTTTTCATCTCATTCAATCCCATTTGAAGCTTTAAACAAAACAGATTTTTGGCAGACCAATATGGTGAGCGAAGATTCCAGAATTTTTTGGCAACTGCTTTTAAGACATAACGGCAATTATGGAGTTATCCCGCTTCATTTTCCGGTAAAAATGGACGCTAATGTGGCGCCGACTTTTTGGCAAACAATGAAAAACATTTATAAGCAGCAAAGGCGTTGGGCATGGGGATGCGAAAATATCCCCTATGTTTTATTCGGATTTTATAAAAATAAAAAGATCAATTTTTTAAAAAAATTAAATCTTGCTTTTATTTATATTGAAGGATTTTGGTCTTGGGCAACAAACGCTTTAATAATTTTTATGCTTGGCTGGCTGCCGATTATTATCGGAGGAGAAATTTTCAGACAAACTCTTTTGGCATACAATTTGCCGCAAGTGACAAGATGGCTGATGACGCTATCAACAATAGGCATCGTTACTTCGGCTTATTTAACAATGATCATCTTGCCGCCCAAACCAATTGAATACGGTAAACACAGATATTTGATGATGATTCTCCAATGGCCATTGCTTTTGGCAACGATGATTATTTTTGGAGCTTTTCCGGCAATAGACGCTCAAACGCGCCTAGCGCTTGGAGGAAAATTTAGATTGGGATTTTGGGTGACGCCAAAATGGAATTTCAAAAAAAATAATTAATACAAATTAAATTTCAGACGTCGGCTCTTTAAGCGCTTCATCTTTGGCATTAAGTCCCGTACCCGCTGGAATAAGTCTTCCAATAATAACGTTTTCTTTCAAACCTTTTAAGGCGTCTTCTTTGCCTTCAACCGCGGCGCCAACTAACACTCTGGCTGTTTCCTGAAAAGACACAGCTGATAAGAAACTCTTTGTGCTCAGTGAAATTCTTGTAATACCCATCAAAAGTTGTTTAGCAACAGCCGGTTGTTTCCCATTTCCCTTCATTAAACGATTGTTTTCCAAAAAGTCTGATTTTTCAACAACTTCACCTGGAACAAAATTTGTAGCCCCTGCTTCCGTTACCATCAATCTTGAAAACATTTGTCTAACGATCATCTCAATATGCTTATCATTAATAGCGCTTCCTTCTGAGGCGTAAATTTTCTGAATCTCATTTATTAAATATCGCTCAACGGCCTCTTTCCCTTTCAAATCAAATAATTCATGGAGATCAATGCTTCCCTCGCAAAGCTGATCGCCTTTTAAAATTTTATCATCTGATTTAACAAAAATCATAGCGCCCTTGGGAACCGGATATTCAATAATTTTACTCTTCGCGCCTTTTGCCGAAGATTTTAATGTCTTAAGTTTTATAATTTTAATTGATTTATTATCTTCAATTTCTTCTATGGATCCATCGTTTTCAGCCAAAGCCGCCTTGCCTTTCGGCACGCGGACTTCAAAAAGCTCTTGAATTCTTTGAAGACCATGGGTAATATCAACGCCCGCCACGCCGCCGGTATGGAATGTCCTCAAAGTAAGCTGAGTGCCAGGCTCGCCGATTGATTGAGCCGCTATAACGCCAACCGCCTCTCCCAATTCAATAGGCTGAATTTTTGACAAATCAAAACCATAACATTTTGAACAAATGCCGTTTGTTGATTTACAAGTCATCGGCGATCTTGCTTCGATGCTCTCAATTTTTGCTTTTTCTATTTCTTCAGCTTTATTGCGGCCGATAATTTCTCCGGCTTCAACAAAAATTTTATTTCCTGATTTAATATCGCTTAAAGCCGTTCTGCCGAAAATCCTTTGACTAAAAGGAACTCCATATTCGTCGCTATCGCTTCTAAACATCGTTATGCCTTTGGTAGTTTTACAATCGTTTTCTCTTATTACTAAATCTTGAGAAACATCAACTAAGCGCCTCGTAAGATATCCGGCTTGGGCGGTTTTAAGAGCCGTATCAGTTAAGCCTTTTCTGGCGCCGTGGGTGTTGATGAAAAATTCCAAAACGCTAAGCCCTTCTTTATATGAAGATTTAATTGGGAGTTCTATGGTTTCACCTTGCGGATTCTGAACCAAACCTTTCATGCCCATCATTTGAATAGGCTGAGACCAGCTTCCGCGGCTGCCGGAATCAATAATTGTAAAAACCGAGCTAAGCGGATCAAGAGTTTTAGGAACAACTTTTGCCACTTCTTCTTTTGTTTTATCCCAAATCGCCGTTGCCCGCGAATGGCGTTCGGAATCAGTCAAAAGGCCTTCTTCGTATTGTTCTTTGATGATTTTTTCTTCTTTTTCCGCGGCTTCAACAATTTTTTTCTTTTCCTGCGGAACAGTTAAATCATCCATGCCCCAGCTTACTCCGCTGATAGTCGCGTATTTATTGCCCAAAAGCTTGATTTCGTCCAAAATCATCCAAATATTTTTAACGCCATATTTATCAATAAGAGCTGACAAAAGTTTGCCAAGCTCTTTTTTATTCATCTGTTTATTAATAAAACCGAAATCTTTCGGTAAAACGCCGTTAAAAATTAATCTGCCGGCGCTAGTTTCAACAATTCCCATTTCCGGCAAACAAACTTTAATCAATTCATTGATTTCTATTATTTCAAAATGAAACGCCATCAACGCCTCTTCTTGAGACGAAAAAATTTTAATATTTTGAGCGCCTATTGGCTTGATTTTTGTCAGATAATAACATCCCAAAACGACGTCTTGAGTCGGCTGGGCAATCGGATCACCGGTTGAAGGCTTTAAAATATTTCCCGAAGCAAGCATTTTTTCAGTTGCTTCTTTTTGAGCCTCTTCGGAAAGCGGCAAATGAACCGCCATTTGATCACCATCGAAATCGGCGTTAAAAGCGCTACAGACCATCGGCGGTATTCTAATCGCCAAATCTTCAATCAAAACTGGCTTAAAAGCCTGTATACCCAAACGATGAAGAGTCGGAGCGCGGTTAAGTAAAACTTTTTTATCTTTAATAACTTCTTCTAAAATTTCCCAGATTTCCGGAGTTGCCGCTTCTATCAAGCGATTGGCGTTTCTAATATTATGAGCCATTCCCCTTTCAATAATTTTGCTGGAAACAAACGGTTTAAATAATTCCAAAGCCATTTTTTTCGGCAAACCGCATTCGTTAAGTTTCAAATCAGGACCGACAACAATAACCGAACGGCCGGAATAATCAACGCGTTTTCCAAGTAAATTCTGACGGAATCTTCCTTCTTTCCCCTTTAAAATATCTGCCAAAGATTTAAGCGGACGACGCGAAGCCGAAAGCTGCTGTTGGCTTCCCAGGCGCGATGAATTGTCAATTAAAGCGTCAACTGCCTCCTGGAGCATTCTTTTTTCATTGGTAACAATTATTTCCGGAGCTTTTATTTCTAAAAGTTTTTTCAAACGATCATTTCTATTAATAACCCTTCTATATAAATCGTTCAAATCAGAAGTAGCATAACGGCCTCCATCTAAAGGCACCATTGGACGCAAATCAGGAGGTAAAACCGGTAAAACGGTCATAATCATCCACTCCGGTCTCATTTTATTTTTAATAAAAGATTTAATGACTTTTAATTTATAAAGAAGCTTGCGCGATTTTCCCGCATCTTTGACATTTTTAGCTTCTTTCTCAACTCTTTCGGCTTCTTTTTCAAGATCAATTGCCGCCAAAATATTCCTTATAGCCTCCGCCCCGTTTGAGGCTTTAAAAACTCCGGCAAATTTCCTTACCAATAAATTATATTCAGTTTCAGTCAAAATTTTCCCAACTTCCAAAGCTTTCAAATTTTCCTTAGCAATAATGGTCGCTTCTTCCAAATCTTTTAATTTTCCTTTTTCAATGGCTTTCTTTTTTGACTTGAATTCTTTGTCGATCTCTTCAAAATATTCTTTTTTCTTTTCTTCATTGACAAAAGTAACAATATACGCGGCATAATAAATAACCTTAGTGAGTTTTTGAATAGGCGCATTAATAAAAAGCCCAATTCTTGAAGGAATGCTCCTTAAAAACCAAATATGAACAACCGGAGACGCCAAATTAATGTGCCCCATTCTCTCGCGACGAACTGAAGACTTCGTCACTTCCACTCCGCACTTATCACACTTTAAACCTTTATAACGAATCCTTTTATATTTTCCGCAATAACATTCAAAATCTTTGGTCGGACCGAAAATCCGCTCGGAAAATAATCCGTCTTTTTCTGGACGCTGAGTCCTATAATTTATGGTTTCCGGCTTCAATACTTCCCCGTAAGACCAGGAAAGAATTTTTTCAGGAGAAGCCAATTGGATTTTTAAAGATTTGAAATTCATATTGATTATTTTATTGATTTTCTTCTGATTTCTTTTTTCTCTTCGCCGCCTTTTGTTTCAACATCAAGTCCCAAAGCTTTCATTTCATTAAGCAATACATTGAAAGCTGACGGAATGCTCGGACTTTTTATTTTTTCGTTCCTGATTATCGATTCAAAAGCCGCTGTCCTTCCCAAAACATCATCTGATTTGATTGTCAAAACTTCCTGCAAAATATGCGCTGCGCCATAACCCTCCAAAGCCCAGACTTCCATTTCTCCGAAACGCTGCCCTCCAAATTGAGCTTTTCCGCCAAGAGGCTGCTGGGTAATTAATGAATACGGGCCGATAGATCTCATGTGAATTTTATCTTCAACCAAATGGTTAAGTTTTAACATATAAATATATCCAACTGTTATCGGCGACGGCAAAGGATTGCCGGTTCTTCCGTCATAAACTTGCAATTTTCCGTCTTGAGAATAGCCGGCTTTTTTAAGTTCGGACTTAATATCTTCTTCACTGGCGCCGACGAAAACCGGAGTAATGGCGCGATAACCAAGCTTTTTAGCGGCCAAACCCAAATGAGTTTCTAAAATTTGACCAAGATTCATTCTGGAGGCAACACCAAGCGGATTTAAAACAATATCAACTGGCGTGCCGTCTTCAAGATAGGGCATATCTTCCATTGGTCTAATTTGAGAAATTACGCCTTTGTTGCCGTGGCGACCGGCCAATTTATCGCCTGCTCGCACTTTTCTAAGCTGCGCCACTTCAACTTGAATTCTTTTAATCACGCCAGGTTCAAGTTTATCTCCATGATCGCGCGAGAAAATTTTAATGCCGACGATCCTACCTGATTTTCCGTGCGGCATTACCAATGAAGTATCTTTAATATCTCTTGCTTTTTCACCGAAAATCGCGCGCAATAATTTTTCCTCAGAAGATATTTCAACTTCTCCTTTTGGAGAAATTTTCCCGACTAAAATATCTCCAGCTGAAACTTCGGCGCCGATTCTAATAATTCCCTCTTCATCAAGATTTTTTAATTTATCTTCGGAAACATTCGGAATATCTGGACTTGTTAATTCGGGCCCAAGCTTTGTATCCCTAACATCGCAATAAAAATTTTCAATATGAATAGAAGTGAATAAATCATTTTTTACAACGCGTTCCGAAAGAACAATGGCATCTTCAAAGTTTGCGCCTTCCCAAGAAGTAAAGGCAACTAGCAAATTTTGTCCCAAAGCCAAAACGCCGTTTTCCGTTGAAGCGCCGTCGGCCAAAACATCTCCGCGCTTCACCTTCTGGCCTTTTTCAACAATAGGCTTTTGAGAAATAGATGTGAAATAATTGGAGCGACGGAATTTATAAAGATTATAATTTTTCTTTTTGCCAGCCTTGTCTTCAACAACTATTTTTCCGGCATCAAGTTCAACGACTTCACCGTCTGTTTCAGAAATTACCACGCGGCCGGAATCATAAGCCGCTTTATCTTCAGCCCCGGTTGAAACCAATGGCGCCGAAGGAACAATAGACGGCACAGCTTGGCGTTGCATGTTTGAACCCATCAACGCGCGGTTTGCATCATCATGTTCTAAAAATGGAATTAGAGACGAAGCAACGCTCACGATTTGATTTGGCGCCGCGTCAATGTATTCAACTTCATCTTTTAAACAAGTGCCCGGTTTTCCCTTAAAACGAATTTCAATGGCATCATCAATAATTTTCTTGCCGTCTAATTTACTGCTACCTTGAGCAATTTTATATTTTTCTTCTTCAGTGGCATTAAACCATACGATTTCATCGGTAAGTTTTCCGTTTTTAACTTTAACATAAGGAGTTTCTAAAAATCCGAATTCGTTAATTCTCGCGTAATTCGCCAAATAATTTATTAAACCGATGTTAGCTCCTTCCGGAGTTTGAATCGGACAAATTCTGCCATAGTGAGAAATATGCACATCGCGGACTTCAAAACCGGCGCGTTCTCTTGTAAGACCTCCTGGTCCCATTGAAGAAAGCAAGCGTTTGTGTTCAAGTTCAGCCAAGGTATTAATTTGATTCATAAATTGCGACAATTGCGAAGTCATGAAAAATTCTTTGACAATCGCCATAAGCGGACGAGAATTAATAACTTGAGCCGGAGTAATCATCTCGGCTTCTGATGTTGACATTCTATCCAAGGCAATCCTTCTCATTCTCTGAAAACCGACATGAAGACGGCTTTGCAAAAGCTCGCCAATAGCGCGCAAACGACGATTTCCCAAATGATCTATATCATCCGGCTGAGCCATTGAATCATTATTGAGCCTGATAATTTCCTTGATTATTAAAATAATGTCTTCCAAGCCAAGCAAGGTTGACTTATTGCCTTTTATATCAAGACGAGAATTAAATTTAAACCTGCCCGGCTCTGAAAGGCTATAGCGATCTCCCCTTTCAAACATGGCGTCAATCAAATTTTTGGCATTTTCATAAGTTGCCAAATCGCCCGGCCTTAATCTCTTATAAATTTCCGCATAAGAATCATTAAAAGTTTTAGTGCCGCTCTTCTTTAAAGTTGTTTCTATATATTTAATCTGGCCGCTATCAATATCTTTAAACAAACTCAAAATTTTGTCATTATTTTCAAAATCTTTTTTATCGGCCATATTGGCAAAAACCTTTAATAAATCTGTTGCCGCCGCTTTTCTATGGCGATCAATTTTTACGCCAATAAATCCATCCGGATCGGTTTCAAATTCCAGCCAGCTGCCGCGATCAGGAATCACTTTGGCTCCGAAAAGGCTTCTGCCCCTATATCCAGCTGCCGTAAAATAAACGCCCGAAGAACGGATTAATTGAGAGACAACAACACGCTCAACGCCGTTAATTATGAATGTGCCGCGCGAAGTCATCATCGGAAAATCTCCGATATAAATTTCTTGTTCGGTTTTTTGTTTGGTGCGGATATTTACTAATTTTACTTTTGCTCGAAGAGGCGCTTCAAAAGTCAGGTCTTTTGACCATGCTGTTTCTTCATCGTATTTCGGCTCATCAAAATAAAAATCAACAAAGTGCAATTCCAACTCTCTACCAGACGGATCTTTAATCGGAGAAATTTCCGCAAAAAGTTCTTTTAAACCTTTTCCCAAAAACCATTCCCATGAATTATGCTGGATTTCCGCTAAAAACGGCTGTTCAATAAATGGCTGCGGATGAGAAGAAAAAATTTTAGAATTGATTTTCATTTTAAAACGCAAAAAACTTCCTTATCCCTTTTAACGAAAGAGTTTAAAGAAGTATTTTATTTTTTATTTAATAATAAATATTTGGCGCGATTTTTATTATGCTCATCTAAATCCACTGAAAAAATTGTTTTCTTTGTTTTTGGATCGGAAAGATAATACCAATAACGGGAATCTTTTTTTTCTATTGAAGCCTTAATCGCTTCCAAATCAGGATTTCCGATTGGCGTCGGCGTTAATCTTTTATAATAGTAAGTATTGTATTCTGAGTCAAATTTAAAGTCAATACCTTCAAGCGCTGGACAGCCAATAAACCTTCCTGAACATTTTGCGTAAATAACACTAGCATCAATTTGAAGCGGCATGCCGACTTTAAGTCTTTTTTCCATAATGCCGGCAATAAGCCTTCTGTCTTCATAACCAGGCGCTTCTTTTTCCAACATGCTGGCAATTATCAATATTTTCTTCAAATCAATGCCGCTATTTTGAAAAATCAGCGAATCTATTTTACTTTTAAAATTACTTAAAATTTTATCAATTACGAAATCGGCGTTGGAATTTTTATAAAACCGATAAGTGTCCGGAAAAAGATAGCCTTCAAGATTTTTCGCGCTTTCCAAAAATTGATACTTATTTTTTAATTTATCAAAACCCTGATAATAAATCAAGCTCCCCTGTTTAATAATTTTTAATTCGGAAAATCTGTCGTCAATTTCTTTTAATGTCATTCCCGGAAAAATCACTGCTTCAATTTCCTGCGGTCCGCTTTTTAAAATATCAACAAGATTTGGAATAGAAATAGGGGTCTCTGTTTCATAACTTCCCGCCTGAAGTTTGTTGGCCGCTCCGATTACCATAACATAAATTTTAAAAACTATTTTAGAACGGATTAATTTAGAAGAATACAAAATATCCGTTATTTCATTTAACCCCATGCCATAAGATATTTCAAAAAATATCGGATAATTGGAAATTTTGGCATCAGAATATAAATTTTTTAAAAAAATAGAAAAACTGACTCCTGCTACCAAAGCAATAATTACAAAAATTATTAAAATTAATTTAAAATATTTATTATTAGCCATTTTTAGATGAGATTGACTGGACAAAACCAAGGGCGATAAAATTTGCCAGCAAACTTGACCCGCCATAGCTTACAAACGGAAAAGTGACTCCGATAACCGGCAAAAGGCCCAAAACCGAACCAGCATTAACGACAAATTGAACGCTGAAAAAAATAACGATTCCCAAACAAATAAATCTGTTAAAATTATTTCCGCAGCTTAAACCGATTTTAATAATTTCAAAGACTAAAATAAAAAAAGCCGTTATGGTTAAAAATCCGGCGATAAGCCCGAATTCTTCAATAATTGAAGCTAAAATAAAATCCGTATGGGCTTCCGGCAAAAAACCAAGCTGAACTTGCGTTCCCTGCCTGAATCCCTTGCCGAAAAATCCACCCGAGCCAATGGCAATTTTTGATTGAACCACATTATAATTTATTCCCAAATTATCGCGCTCCGGCATAAAAACCCCCAAGATTCTTTCTTTTTGATAATCTTTCAAAACTCCCATCCACATCAATCCTCCAATCGTCAAAAAAATAAAAAATGCCGCGGCCAAATGTTTCCAGCGGATTTCTGAAACCAAAAGAAAACCGAACCAAATTGAAAACAAAATCAAAACCGAACCAAGATCCGGCTCAATGGCAATAAGAACAGCCGGAATTAAAAAATAAATAAAAGACGCGAATAAATTTGAAAGGCTCGCTATCTTAATGTGTTTTTTTTGAAAAAAATTCGCCAAGACAAAAATCAAAACTATTTTTGCAAATTCCGACATTTGAAATTGGAATGGACCAATAGGAAGCCAAGCTCTTGCTCCGCGAACAACAGGCGCGAAAAAATAAGTAAACAATAAAATCAAAATCATTAAAAAATAAATTCCCCAAATGACTCCCTTATAATTGGCAAACGGCCGCCAATCAAATTTGGCTATTGAAAAAGCCAAAAAAAATCCAATGCCAAAAAAAAGAAGCTGCCTTGGAAATAGGTTTGGCTTAACGCTTAAAATGCTTATCATCCCGACAAATCCCAAAAACAAAACAGCAAAATTTAATTTCCAATTTAAGGATTTTAAAAATGCTGTCATAAAATTAAGAGGCTCTTCTTTGCGCAGCCTTAATTGAATCATCAAAAAACTGATATTGTTTTTTTATTTCCCCTCTTGCATCCTCCGGAAAACCATTAAGCTTATTTTCAAATTCTTTTGCGATATTTATAGCAATCCCAGCCTGACTCTTATCCCAGTCCTTTTTTTTAGCCAAAGGTATATTAAATTCTTTTCGTAATTTATCGCCTTCTTCCAAAAACTTTTCTGTATTTACGCCGGCTGTTCCAATATCAGCCAATGCCAATGCCCGCGCCAACAAAGATGATTCTTCTGTTAAATTTATCTGCGATATAATCGGGCCGTTTTCATTTGTTTCCATTTTGGCTACCGTAGCCAAGATAGCTTCTTTTACTTTTTCTTTGTCTTCATCGTCAAAAATTCCGGATTTATCCATAAATCCAAAAACTTCTTCCACACTTTTTTCCTCGTTAATTTCTGATCCAATTCCCTGAACTAAATCATGTCCTGCCGCGCAAATAATACCCAACATTTTATCTTTTTTTGTAATATAGCCTGTTTTTTCTAGCACAGTTAAAATTTTTTCCATTCTTTCCACAACATCGCGGCTATGTTCTGAATTATGATATTCTAATTTTTTACTGCTCTCAAATTCACCGTCAAATTTTTTTGCTACCTCACTTAAAATATCATCAACTAAAATTCTGCCTTCCTTTTCCAGCGCCTCTTCATTCAATTCAAGTAAGTCTATAAAAGATTCATCGTGATTTTCTCTAAACATATTTTTAGATTATGCATTTATCATAAATTTTTCAAGGGCGGAAGCGGGAGGATTTGAACCTCCGATGCCTTTTTAGGGCATACCCGATTTCGAGTCGGGCCCATTCGGCCGCTCTGGCACGCTTCCAAAAATTTTTGTGCGCGCTGAGGGGATCGAACCCCCGACCCTCTTCCCTCACCCTTTTTGTGCGTCTTGTAGGGATTGAACCTACGACCTTCTCGGTGTAAACGAGACGCTCTGCCACTGAGCTAAAGACGCATGAATTTAAAGGGTGAGGGATAAACGAGATGCTCTGCCACTGAGCTAAGCGCGCGAAAAATCGCCGTGCGCCTGCTTGGACTCGAACCAAGGACCCTCGAGGTATAAGCTCGATGCTCTAACCAGCTGAGCTACAGGCGCAAATTATTTTACAACCACCTGCTTAAGATTAAAACTTTTAATTATAGTGTCAAATTCTTCCTGTTCAATCGTTTCTTTCTCAATTAAAGTTTTAGCGATTTTATCCAATATTTTTTTGCGCGAAATGATTATTTTTTTAGCGGCTTCATAAGCTTTATCAATAAAATTTTTCACTTCTTCATCAATTTGTTTTGCCACTTCTTCGGAATAATTCCTTTCAGCGGAAATTTCCCGACCCAAAAAAATCATTTCTTCCGATTTGCCGAAAGTTATCGGCCCCAATTTTTCACTCATTCCATAACGAGTAATCAATTTTCTCACAAGTCCGGAAGCGCTTTGCAAATCGCTCGAAGCGCCAGTTGAAACATCGCCGAAAGTTGTTTGTTCGGAAATATAACCGCCCAGCATCATTGCCAAATCCGTCATAAATTGCGATTTTGTCCTTAAATAAGTTTCTTCAGACGGAAGCTTAAGAGTATATCCACCTGCTCGGCCGCGGGCAATAATTGAAACCTTATGAACCGGATCGGCATTTTTAAGACTGGCCGCCACCAAAGCATGTCCGGCCTCATGATAAGCCGTAATTTCTTTTTCTTTTTGAGAAAGCGCCCTGCTTCTTCTCTCTGGTCCAAGTAAAACTTTTTCAACTGAATCCAAAATGTCCTGCTGAAAAATCATTTTTTGATTTTTACGCGCCGCAAAAATCGCGGCTTCGTTCATTAGATTTGCCAAATCCGCTCCTGAAAATCCCGGAGTGCGCTCGGCAACTTTTCTTAAAACAACGTCTTTTGATAAAACTTTCCCAATCGAATGAATTTTTATAATTTCCTCGCGGTCATTGATATCGGGCAAATCTAAAATTACCCTCCTATCAAATCTGCCTGGACGAAGCAAAGCCGTATCCAAAACATCCGGTCTATTTGTGGCGGCAATGACAATTCTGCCGTCATTTTTTTCAAAGCCGTCCATTTCCACCAAAATTTGGTTTAAAGTCTGTTCTCTTTCATCATGTCCGCCGCCCAAACCCGATCCTCTTTCTCTGCCAACGGCGTCAATTTCATCAATAAAAATTATAGATCTCCCGGCTTTTTTGGCAGTGGCAAAAAGATCGCGCACGCGGCTGGCGCCAACGCCGACAAACATTTCAACGAATTCCGATCCGGAAATATGAAAAAATGGCACATTGGCCTCTCCGGCAACAGCGCGCGCCAACAAAGTTTTACCAGTTCCGGGCGCGCCGTAAAGCAAAACTCCCTTGGGAATTTTTGCGCCAATTTCCAGATATTTTTTCGGATTTTTCAAAAAATCAACCACTTCCATCAGTTCTTGTTTGGCTTCTTTAAGCCCGGCAACGTCTTTAAAAGCCACCCTGTCTTTAAATTGAGAAAAGATTTTTACATTGGCCTTGCCAAAAGTAAAAGCCTGGCCCATACCGGCTTTGGCCTGGCGAAACATCATCCAAAAAAACGCGCCAATAATTATCAAAGGCAAAAGAGCGGGAATTAAAATTCCCATCCAAAAACGCCCGCCCGACTCTTCTTTGATTTCAAAACTTACTTTTTGAAATGCAGCCGCGTCAACGCCGTAATTTTTCAAAGTTTCTGAAAGCCCGGCTTCTGTTTCTTTTTTAGAAACCGCTTTTTCGCCGCTTTTCAAATTGATTTCCAAATCATTGCCATTAACGGAAATTTTTTCAACTTCATTGGTGTTAATTTTCTTGGCAAGCTGATCAAGACTCAAAACAATCGGCGCTTTTTCCATTGAATAAAAAAGCGAAAAAATAAAGGCCACCGTTAATAAAGTGGCAATCCCCCAAAAAATATTTTTAGATAAATTATTCATTATTTATATTTTATAAATTGTATATTAAAAAATAACGCTGTCAATTTTAAAATTGAATAGGCTGGGATAAACCCAGCCTAATATTCTTCGTTTTTTTATGGCGATACGCGAATCGCCACCGAGGTGGAAATTTTTAAAATCTTCCATATCCTCGAAAGCCTTTCTCGCACCATTTGCGCGAAACGCTTGAAAAAGTTCTTTTCCCTTTTGGCTATTTCCCCCAAAAGAGTAGTCACATTCAAAGCAAGCTCTTTTGCCTGTTCGAAATTGCTAATTGTCTTGATAGCGTTCAAAAGATTTTTAGGAATTCTTTTTTTGAAAACGCTCAAAAGATTGAGCATTTCCACCTTCGCTCTGATGGCCATTGCGGCATAGTCAGCGCAATCCATCCCTACAAACGACCGCTTGTGGTAGCCCCTGACTGTTTTTTCAGCCGGCGCTATCACCATGTTGCAATAATCGCAAAAACCTTGATTAGGAATTTTGCGGCCACCCAATGATGTGTCAGGAAAATCAATATTGGTTCCTAAAGCCCTCATTTACATACCCCCCTATTTTCTGTTCCTGGTTACCCCGCCGCGAGCCCTATAAATTCCTGAAATTTCTGCCATCAAATCTCCTTTCAAAAAGTTAAAAATTCTGCTTTTTCAAAAAACTATTAATAATTATAGCCAAAACTTTAAAAAAAGCAATAGTTTTGAGAAATAAGAAATTATCTATTCCTAAAATAAACCAACATTGGCGAGGCGATAAAAATCGATGAATAAGTGCCGACAATCGTACCAATCATAATCAGCAAAACAAAATACTTTAAAGAAAGCGGTCCATAAACAAAAAGCGCTAAAAGAGTTAAAACCAAAGTGAGCGATGTGTTTATTGAGCGCGCCATTGTTTGACTAACGCTGGAATTGATAATATCTTCAAGATTTTCCTTGCCGCGGCCAAGCGTCAAATTTTCTCTGACTCTGTCAAAAACAACAATCGTGTCGTGAACGGAAAATCCCAAAATTACCAAAAGCGCGACAATAAATTTGGTATCCAATTCCACTCCGTATTTCACTCCCAAATATGCCAATAAACCCGTTGCAATCACAACATCGTGGAAAAGAGTTATCAATGTAATAATCCCGTATTTCCAAGATTTTACCGGATAAGAAACATGGCGAAAAGCGTAAGCCACATAAAGAGAAATGCCGAGCAATACCAAAATCACCGCCCAAATAGCTTTACTTTTAAGTTCCTGGCCTATCACCGGCCCAATTGTTTCATAACGAAGCTCTTCAACTTCACCGAATTTATTTTTCAAAGATGATAGATAATTTTGATGATCAAGTTCAGAAATGTGATTCAAGCGAACCAAAAAATTTTGAGAATAATCCTGCGAAAGATTTTGATCAGCCTCCTGCGGATAAACAACGGCATTTTTAACATTCAAATCGCTTTCAAAAAAATTTGACAAATTCCCAGCATCTGTTCCGCTTAATTTTATCTGCCACAGCGTGCCGCCGCTAAAATCAATCCCCGGCTTCAATCCATAAGCTAAAACAGCAAAAATACTGGCAATAATAAATGTTCCGGAAATAAAGAAAAATAAATAGCGATATTTTATAATATTCATAATTTTATATTATTTCTTTTCTTGATCTTATAAAAACCTTCATCAATGTTTTGGTAACAGTGATTGCCGAAAACATTGAAACCAAAACGCCGATTAAAAGCGTCAACCCAAAGCCCTTCACAAAACCGGTTGTAAAAATATAAAGAATAAGCGATGTAATAATCGTGCTCATATTGGAATCCCTGATAGACGGCCAAGCGCGGCGGAAACCTTCTTCAGCCGCCGAAAGCCTTGATAATCCTTTTTTTATTTCTTCTTTAGCGCGTTCAAAAATCAAAATATTAGCGTCAACCGCCATACCAATTGAAAGAATAAATCCGGCAATTCCGGCCAAGGTCATAGTGATTGACAACAATTTAAAAATTGCCAAAGCCAAGACTGTATAAATTAAAAGCGCGAGCGACGCGTAAATTCCAAAACTGCGGTAATAAATTATCATAAAAGCAACAATCATCAAAGCGCCGACAACTCCGCCATAAACCGCTTTTTTCAAAGATTCCTGCCCTAAATTCGCGCCAACCAATTCCTGACTCATTAAGCCTATCGGCGCCGGCAATGCTCCGGCGTTAAATCGCGAAACTATTTTTTTAGCTTCATCAATTGAAAAACTTCCCGTGATTTGCGCCTTACCTCCGGAAATTTTTTCATTAACCCTGGCGCAATCGCCTTCTCCTATTTGCCTGTCAATGGAAACGCAAATAAGTTTGCCCACATTTCTTGATGTTAAATCTTCAAAAATTTTCGCGCCCTCGTCATTAAATTGCAAGCTTACTTGCGGAACGCCTGTTGTTTGGTCAAAATCCATTTGCGCTCCTTTCAAATATCGGCCTGTCAAGCTGGTTGGAATAAATTCCGTTGATGTGCCAACCTGCGAAGTTTCATAAAATTCCAAAAGCGGAGTGGAACCAATTTGATTAACCGCTTCACTCACATTCTTTATGCCAGCCAACTCGACTATCAAACGATAAGAATTACCTTCTTTGGCAGCCACAATAGACGGCTCGCTAACTCCGAATAAATTCACTCTTTTTTCAATTACATCGCGAAGCCCGGAAACCACAAAATCTCGGTCATTGTCCGAAACCTGGCTCATATCAATTTCATAGACCAAATGCGTGCCGCCGATTAAATCAAGCCCGAGTTTCCATGGAAGTTTTTTTTCCAGCCAATTCAAATTATTATAGGGCGCTTTAAAATTCGGATAAACAAAAAAAACGGCCGCTATGGCAAATAAAATAATTATAAATAATAAAAATATCGGACGCCTCATATAGTGTTCGCGAATAATGCTAATTTTCAGCAAATAATGCGAATAAATTATTGGCATTATTTATGATTACTTTTTAATCTTAAACAAAAACAGCCCAAAATGCAAGGGCTGTTTTTGAAAATACTTTTAAATATTTATTACGGTAAAATAGTTAAATCTTTATAATCTTTAAATCGCTTCCTGCTTCAAAACGGCTGTTATTATTTCCTCCATCTTTTAGCCTTTTGTCGTCAACAATAGTAAATGCTTCACTCTCTAAAGATGCGTCAATCTCAAATCCTAATGGAGATTTTCTGCAAGCATAACGATAAATTAAATCTGTATTATCGTTAATGGGATCAATTGGAAAACCAGAAATCGGAGAACTGCCAATAAGGGAAGTTAGATTAACAGGAATCCAGCCGGTTCCATCAACGAGAGATGAAGATGCTTGGGCAACACTAACTACTGATGTAAAAGTGCCATAATCACTTGTAGGAGTAGTAGTTGCTGTTACTGGGAAGCTTGACCATGCTGTTATTGTTCCACCACCACCTAAACATAATGTGTTTCCAGACGTATTACTAAGTTGTGGCGATGATGTGCTTGTCAAATAAATACCAAGCGCTGTTTTGATAGTTGACAAATCGCTTATTCTCTGAGAATCGCGGGCTTTTTTAAGAGTTTCCGCCGGATTTAACATAAAAACAACGATTGATCCCAAAACTCCCAAAATGGCGATAACAATTAAAAGCTCAAGTAAGGTAAAACCTTTTTTATTTATTTTATTTATTTCCATAATTCTTTATAAAAATTTTATTTTTATTTTATCTAGAATCGCGACCTTTCAATATTTTTTTATTTTAACAATTTTTTTAAAAAAATCCATGGGGATATCTATATCTATGGGGATAAATATTTTTTTACCCTTGCGATAACTTCTTCTATATTGGTGCTGGCTTTAACAATATAATCAACTGCCCCGAGTTTTTTGCCCTTTTCAATATCTTCATCTTGCCCAAGATTAGAAAGAATTATCACCGGAACATCTTTCCAATTTTTATTTCCTTTTAAAGCCGTTAAAACCTCAAACCCGCTTTTTTTGGGGATCATTAAATCAAGAATAACGACTTCTGTGGGCGGATTTTTTTCAATATATTCCAAGGCCTTGTCTCCATCAGAAATTGATTCAACGCTAACATTTTCTTTTTGGAATTTAATGGTATAAGCCCTGATAACATAAATATCATCTTCAATAATTAAAACTTTTTTGGCATTTTTTTCCATAATTTATATTAACTTAATTTCTTTTCTTTTTCCACCAACCCGCCGATTTCTTCAAGTTTTTTCTTCAATTCCATCATTTTTAATTCCCGGCCAACTGTTAATTGTTTAAATCTTTCCAATTCATTCAATTTCTCCTGAAGATTTTTTGTTTGCTGAGAGACAACTTGTTCAAGATTGTCTTTTAAATCTTCTAATTCGGCTGTTCTTTCTTTAACTGCTTTTTCAAGCCCAACATTGGAGTTTTTAAGACGATCATTAACGCTTTCAAGTTCTAACCGCGACATAACGATGCTATCAAGCATTTGATCAAAAATTTTAGATAAGTACCCTATTTCATCATTAGATCTAATATTAGATCTAATTGAAAAATTATTTTTAACGACTTCTTTGGCAATTTTCGTAATTCCCTCTAAATTTTTTAAAGCTAAATTGCTTACCAGCGCTATAATAAAGATGCTGATTATTAAAAATATAATACTGCCAAAAATTAAACGCGATCTTAAATTTCCAAGAGGCGCAAAAATTTCATCGCTTTTGGCCTCAACAATTAAAACCAATCCGTCATTTTTCAAGCACATTGAAGCGCCAAATACCTCCATGTTCTCATAATTGATATAATTTTCATTAATTTCCTTCCCCTCATCAAAACAAGCTTTCACGGGCAGGGTATCAACTTTTTGCTTTAATAAGCCGCCGCGATTAAAACGAGATTGCGAAGCCATTAACCTTTCCTTATTGACCAAATATAAATCAACTGTTTTATAGCGTTCCGCCAGCGCGTATCCAGTCAATGCCCCCTCTCTAATTTGGGCTTTTCCGGATAAAAGATCGCTTAATTCCTGAGTTTTATCAAAATGAAAGAATAAAACAGCGTCTAATAATTCTGATCCGTTGCTATTGGCAAATTTATTGGAAATTTTAAAAATTCTGGTCATTAAATGAATCATCGGTTCGCTATATTCATCTTCTTCATAAATAACATTTGTAATAAAAACTTCTCCGGGTTTTGAAATAATGGCTTCGCTGAAACGATGAGCGCCAATGGTTTTTTCTTCCTCTCCCTCATTAACACCAATACGATCTTCACGGCTGGAAGCGATAACTATCCCATTTTTATCCAAAATATCAACTATGATAACCGACGAATCAATATTTTTTTTGCTGCCAAGATAAGAATTCAATTCTTTGATTAAATTAGAATTAGGCGCAGAAGCGTTTAAAATTTTTTCAACGGAATCCCCGATATAGCCATCTGAAGCCCAATCGATTGTTCTGATTTTCATTGTTTTTACAAAAGCAAAATAAGTGCCCTCGCTTGCTTCTGCCAATGCCCGAAAATTTTCAACCGTCTGTTCTTGCAAATAATTTTTCAAATAATCGTTAAAATAAAATATAAAAACGCCTAAAATCAGCGAAATAAAAATTGAAAAAAACAAAATTAATTTTAATTTAATTGACATAATTTATTTTTTATTTATAATTTTTGGCAAACTGAAATAAAACGCTGTTCCCTTTCCTTCTTGCGATTCAAACCAAATCTTTCCTTTTAAAAGTTCTGTTAAATTTTTAGCCAAAGTCAATCCAAGCCCGGAGCCGTCAGCCACTTTCATAACCGCATTTTCCGCCCTGAAAAATTTTTCAAAAATTTTCCCTTTTTGGTCTTCGGGAATGCCAATGCCATTATCTTTTACGGAAAAAAGCGCTTCATTATTTTTGCCAGAAATTTTAATTTCAATGGACCCTCCTTCACTAGTATAGCGAATGGAATTTGAAAGTAAATTCGTGAAAATTTGATTAAACATTGATTGATCGGTTTCAATTTCCAAAGATTCGCCCGCGTCATTTTCAAATTTTAATTTTAATTTTTTCTCATTAATTAACGGCTCAAATTCCTTAATGATGCCCTTAACAACCTGAATAATATTTATTTTTACAAAATTAATCTTTGTTTCGCCACTTTCTATTTTTGACAATGATAAAATTGTATTTAATGTGTCATGAAGTCTTAATGTGGCGCCGTAAATCTGCTCAATAAAATTCTTTTGTTCATCAGTAAGCGGACCGGCATCTCCGCCTTTTAGCATTTCTGTATACCAGCGAACTGCTGTCAAAGGAGTGCGAATCTGATGGGATGCCACCGAAATAAAACTTGACCGCGCCTCGTCAAACCTTTTTTCCCTGGTAATATCGCGAAAAATAATAACAATACCGCTTATCTCTTCGCCATGTTTTAAGGGAGCCGCAACCATAGCAACGGGAAATTTTTTATCCGAAAAAACAACGTGATAATAAACATCATTTTCAAGTTTTACTTCCATAATCTCTCCCAACTTAAAAATATTTTTAAAAATATCGAGTTCGTGGGTATGATTTTTTCCGTTGTCAATTTTAATGACGTCCCTTATGTCTTTGCCTAAAATATCTTTTTCAAAAATTCCGAGATTTTTTTCACAAATATTATTCAAAAGAACGATTTTATAATTTTTATCAATAACCAAAAGGCCCTCACCCATTGAAGAAATAATAGCTCTGGCTTTATCGCGCTCATCCCTTATCGCTTCTTCGAGCTCTCGGGAATCTTCTAAAATATTTAAAACCGCAAGTTCTGTTTGATTAAGCTGTTCATTTTGTTTGGCAAGTTTTTTCGAAAAATCCTTAACCTTAACAAGATCTTTAATATCGTTGGTCAGACTCATTATTAAACTTCTTTCCTGATCAGCCAAAAAATTATTGGCAAAACCGCCCAAACATTCATACAATAATTCGCCTTTCAATTCTTTAACGCTTAAATCGCTTCTTATTTTTGCCAGACAAGTGAGCATATTACTCTAAATATTTTCCGTATTCAAATTTCTCCAAAGCTTCAATTGACGGATTTATTAAATTTTTAAATATTACCGAACCGTGCTGCGGACAAATCATATCCAGTTCCAATCCCTTCACCTTTGCCAGATATCTGCTCATAATTTCTTTTGAAGGCATATAATTTTCATGAAAGCCCTTCATTTTTTCAAAATAAGAATCATCGGCATAGAGTTCCCACTTTGGCGTAAAAGCCGCAAAAAGATCAGAAGAAAATAATGTTTTTGTTTTTTCATCATAAGTATTTATTGTTCCGGGAGTGTGGAGATAATGAGCCGGGATGAATCTTAAAGTGCGGCCGGATGAAAATTTATAAATATTGCCGTTTTCTTCCGGATAATAAAAATTGATTTTTTCCTGCGAATAATAAGAAATCAAAAGCGCGGCGCGGTGGTGAGATATTACCTGCAAATCTTTCCGCCCGATAATATTTTGAAAAAGCGGCATAGCGGCGCAAAGATCCGGATCCATATGGTGCAAAATCAAAGCTTTTATTTTTTGCGGCTCAATAATGCTGAAAACTTTTCTCGCCACAAAGGGGAAATGGCCCAAAGAACCGCCATCTATTAAAATCGCCTCGTCTTCATCAATTATCAAATAAGGATTGCAGGAAAAAATTGCGTCTTTATCGTAAAACCCGACCCAATAAATTCCCGGCGCCACTTGGACAGCATCGTCATAATTATGATTGTTATTAAATAGCATATGCTTTTTATTGTAGCATATTTTATTTAAAAAGCTTGTGGATTGTTATTGATTGTCAAAATCTATCATTAAAGAATTAAAATTTTTATCCAAAGAATTTATGGCCTGAGCCTCGCCGTTGATTTTATTTATCAAATCTGGAATTTTACCATTGGCGTCTTTTTCTTTCTCCAAAAATTTTGCCTGCAAAATTTCCAAAAGACCGACGAGATAATCATTGTAAGTGATAAGCCGGCTGATTAAAGTTGTTTCCGAGCCGATTGCCTGCAAAGCCGCCTGGCTGGCTGAAATCGGAGTAATTTGCGAAATATTCTTGGTCATTATTTCAAGCTGAGCCGACAAATTAATAGCTTTTTCTCGCGCTTCACGATTATTTACCAATTCCTGAGAAATTAATTTAAGCGCTTCTTCATACTGCTTGTTTTTATCAAAATCAGAAATTTGACCGATACTTCTAGCTGTATTGTCGGAAATTGAAATAATTTGACCAGCTATTAAAGATGCTTCTTGTCTGGCTTTTAAAAAATCTGGCGGGACTTTTTTGGCTTCGGGAATAAAAATTTTTACAATAAAATAAGCGGCTAAAAGCAAAATAATAAAAATAGCCAAGATTTTTAACCGCCTCGGAACTCTAAAATACAAATTAGTAATCATTTTGATTTTTTATTTATCAAATAATTATGGCATAAAGCCCTTGAAAAAATCAATAAATGTAATAAGATGGATAGGCTTTAAGCAGTTTTCGCGGGTATCGTATAGTGGCAATACCCCAGTTTTCCAAACTGGCGCCAGGGGTTCGATTCCCCTTACCCGCTCATGATGTTTATAAATAATTCTAAAATCATTGTTACTTTATTGCTTATTTCAATCGCTGCCGCCAGCGGTCTTTGTCTTTGGAACATAATAATGCCGAATAATATGATATCGCCTGAAAATAATACTCATAGTTCAATGTTGAATGAACATATTTTAATGTGGGATAACTTATCCGCCGCAGCATCTCAAACAATTTTTGAATTTCTTTTGCTGATTATATTGTTTGCGCTAATTTTTGAAGCGTTTAAAAAATCTTTTAATAACACCCTAAAAGCTGTTTATTTAAAAAATCGTTTATACGAAAAAAATTTTAAAAAACAGAATATCTTTGATCATTTAAAATGCGCCTTTTCTTGCGGAATACTTCATCCGAAAATTTACGCCTAATATAAAAAAATCATCGAATAATTTATTTTATTCGCGCTTATTTTTATTTCGTCAATACATTAAATCTAAAAAACCTATGACAAAAAAAATTTTACCAATTATCATCGTTGCCGCTTTTGGCGCAATTTCGGGCGCTATCTGGCAAATAAATAAAATCAATCCGAAAAATTATTTAGCGGACATTTCTTCTCCTAAAACAGCGCAGGCTCAGATTATCGAGCTTAAAGATGGCGACACATTTAATCTTGAAGCTAGCGTTATTAAAAAAAATATTAACGGGCAAAATCTTGAAATGTTGGCCTATAACGGCTCTATTCCCGGTCCGACAATCAAGGTTAAAAAAGGCTCTCAAATAACGTTAAATCTAATTAATAAAACTGGGCTAGACACGACTCTTCATCCGCACGGCATAAGACTGGAAAATGAATTTGACGGAGTGCCGGGCATAACTCAAAAACCGATTGAAAACGAAAAATCATTCGCTTATAAAATAAAATTTCCGGACGAAGGCGTTTTCATTTATCACCCTCACGTAAGAACCGATATCTCAATTGAAAAAGGCCTTTATGGAAATTTTATAGTTTATTCAGACGACATTAAATCAGCCGCAAACCAAGAAATTGCCTTAATGCTCGATGATATTCTAATTGACCAAAGAAACGGGAAAATTGTTCCTTTCAGCGATAAGTTTTCTGATTTCGCTTTAATGGGAAGATATGGGAATACAATGCTTATTAACGGAGAAACAAACTACCGGCTTGAAGCCAAAACCGGCGAAACATTGAAACTTTATCTGACCAACATCGCCAACACCAGAACTTTTAATTTTTCCATTGCCGATCAGCTTGGAAACAAGGCAAAAATAAAACTCATTGGCTCAGACTTGGGAAATTACGAAAAAGAAAAATTTGTTGAAAATATTATTTTGGCGCCGGCTGAACGCGCTGTCGTGGAAATTTTCTTTGAGAAGCCCGGTAAATATAAAATAGAAAACAAAATTCCCGAAAATAATAATCAAGAAAATTATGTTTTGGGAGAAATTAATGTTTTAAACGATAAAACCGATAAATCTTTTGTAAAAGAATTTTTAACTCTTAAAACAGACGAAAATCTTGTTTCTGAAATAAACGGCTTAAAACAATATTTCAGCGCAAAGCCAGACAAAAAAATCCGTCTTGGTCTTGATATGGGAGCAATGGCAATGCACGCCCAACATATGGCTATGATGGGAGGAGGCAAAAATGAAAAAATAGAATGGGAAGATCCGATGCCGATGATGAACGCCATGCTCACTTCTCAATACATCAAATGGAAATTGATTGACGAAGATAGTAAAAAAGAAAATATGGATATTAACTGGCAATTTAACGCCAGCGACAAATTCAAAAAAATCCAAATTTTCAACGACCCGAATTCGCCCCACCCGATGCAACACCCAATTCACTTTCATGGCCAAAGATTTTTAATTTTAAGCGTTAATGGCGTTAAAAATGAAAATCTCGCTTGGAAAGACACTATTCTGGTTGAAAATGGAGACTCCTCTGAAATTCTGCTTGATATTTCAAACCCCGGAGACTGGGTGGCTCATTGCCACATTCTAGAACACGCTGAAAGCGGAATGATGATGAAATATAAAGTTCTCTAATTTTAAAAAACGCCCCGCAATTTGCGGGGCGTTTTTATTTTTTTTCTTATTGCTGAAACAACTTAATCAAAAAAATAATTTCCACTATCGTTAAAATCTGTGAAAACGCGCCAAGAAAAAATTTACCATTAAATATACTCTTGCCATGAACAGAATTATGAAAACGATGAAAATATTCTAAAAACGATTTTTCATTTAAATATTTTTTTCGGAAAAAATAAAAGGCATTCAAAGCATCCGGCAAAATTCCGCCTAAAATAATCAGACTGAACATAAAAATTTTTTCAAAATTAAAATCTATTAAAAAATCTGAAAAATTGAATATCGCAAGGGATAAAACTATGCCCAAAATTCCATCAAAGAAAAATTTCACCAAGTCGGATTGAAAAAGATTTTTTAATTCCTTACTGTCGACAAATTCATCAGCTTTTTTTATTTTTTCACCAAAAGCTGTTTTATAATCCCAATGCGGAATCATATCAATCAAAAAATGGCTTAAAAAAGATATAATAAAAACTAGCGCTGAATTTAAAAAACTAAACGGCTGATTTATCAAAGGCGCTGAAAGCGCCGAAGCCGCGACAATATGCGAAGATAAAATCATAAATTAATTTAGGTTCCAAAATCTTTATCAATTTTAATCAATTCTTCAATTTTTTTATCAATTGATTTTGGCGTAATTTTATGCTTTTTATTATACTCTGTTTGAATTTTTCTGCGACGTTTTACTTCGCTAATCGCTCTTTTGAGCGAGCCAGTTATAGTATCGGCATACAAGATCACTCTGCCTTCGACATTTCTGGCAGCTCTGCCCATTGTCTGGATTATCGAAGTTTCGCTTCGCAAAAATCCTTCGCGATCAGCGTCTAAAATCGCCACCAACGCCACTTCCGGCAAATCAAGCCCCTCGCGCAAAAGATTAACGCCGATTAAAACGTCAAAATTTCCTTTCCTAAAATTTATTAAGATTTCCGTCCGCTCCAAGGTTTTAGTGTCTGAATGCATATAATTCGCCCTGATTTTTTTCTTAATCAAAAAATCCGTTAAATCTTCGGCCATTTTTTTCGTCAAAGTGTTCACAATCACCCGCTTTCCAGCCTTGGCAAGCTTTTTTATTTCTTCAATTATATCATCTATCTGGCTGCGATTTCTTTCTTTGTCAAAAACTTTTCTTACATCAATCGGCGGGTCAATCAACCCGGTCGGCCGAATAATCTGTTCGACAATCGCGCTGGAATTTTTAATTTCAAATTCTCCCGGAGTAGCGGAAGTAAAAATCATTTGCCCGACTCTTTTCTGAAATTCCTCGAATTTAAGCGGCCGATTATCCAAAGCGCTCGGAAGCCGCCAGCCATATTCAACCAAAGTCTGTTTACGACTTCTGTCTCCTTCATACATCCCGCGAATTTGAGGAACGGCGATATGCGATTCGTCAATAATAGTTAAAAAATTTTCCGGCTTGCCAAAATACGCGATTAAAGTATCCGGCGCTTCGCCGACCAATTTGCCCGACAAATGCCTTGAATAATTTTCAATGCCATGACAATAGCCGATAGTTTTAAGCATTTCCACGTCGTATTTTGACCGACGTTCCAAGCGCTCGGATTCCAAAAACAATTTATTTTTTTTAAAATAATCCAGCTGTTCTTTAAGTTCTTTTTTAATTTCTTTTATCGCCGCCTCTCTTTGAGGAGCTGTTGAAATAAAATGCTTTGACGGGAAAATCACCATATCTGATTCGGTTGATTTAATTTTCAAAGTCAATGGATTAACAATATGAAGATCTTTAATTTTTTGCCCGCCAAGTTCAATCCTATAAATCACTTCACCTGAAGTTGGCACAACTTCTAAAACATCTCCGCGCGCCCGAAACACTCCCCGCTTCAATGCGCCCGATGTCCTTTCAAACTGCATTTTCACAAGCTGTCTTATCAAATCGCCGCGGCTAATCGGCTTGCCAACTTCCAAATGAAGCGCTGACTCGCAATAATTTACCGGCACGCCAAGGTTATAGATGCAGGAAACCGAAGCCACGACAATCACATCGCGACGGGTCATCAAGGCGGTTGTCGCCTGATGGCGCAAGCGATCGATTTCTTCATTGATCATCGCTTCTTTTTCAATATAAGTGTCTGAAGTCGGCATATAGGCCTCGGGCTGATAATAATCGTAATAAGAAACAAAATAATTGACGGAATTTTCCGGGAAAAAATTTTTGTATTCGCGGTAAAGCTGGGCTGCCAAAGTTTTATTCGGCGCAATCACCAAAACCGGCTTGTCAAAATTGGCAATCACATTAGCTATGGTAAAAGTTTTACCCGATCCAGTCACACCCAAAAGCGTTTGGTATTTGTCGCCTTTTTCAATTCCACCAATAAGCTTTTTAATCGCCTGCGGCTGATCACCCGAAGGATTGTATTTTGAATGAAGATTGAACATAGAATATATTCTTGATTATCCCCGACAAAACCTTTTTTCGCCAGCATCTCTTAGATCCCAACAAAACAAATCATCTTTCAGAATTAGTTTGCCAAGAAAATACGCTTTTCAGAACCGCTCTTTGATTTTTTTCCAGCGAAAAATCAAGAGCTTGGCTCTCAGGCTAAAAACTTTTGCTTCGCAAAAGACCAAGCTTTTTAGCCTTTTCCCTCACCCTTGTTCAAGGGTGAGGGAACATTCTGAAAAGCGTATTTTCTTGGCTTTCTATTTTCAGGCAAGTATTTTTTCAAACAACTTTTTTGTGATGTATTTTGATTGAAAATCATTTTAAGCAAGTATTGCCGTAGAGTGTCTTAAAATTCATTTGTTCATAGCGTCGTGAGCCAGGCCCCCGAGGAGCGAGCCGAAGGCGAGCGACGAGTTGGGTGGCGAATAGCGTAATGAATAAATAGAATTTTGACACCCGAAGGCCTACGAGCGAAAAATGATTTTCAATTGAAAAATTTTAGCGGGAAAAGATTTTGTTAGCAAACTGCCAATAAAAGAATATTTTATCCATGTCTAATCACCATCACATCGCCGTCTTGCGCGACATAATCTTTCCCCTCCAATCTAATTAGGCCTTTTTGCTTGGCTCCGCTCCAATTTCCGGATTCCAAAAGTTTTTGACAATTTACCACTTCCGCCCTAATAAATTTTTTTTCAAAATCGCTGTGAATTTCTCCAGCCGCTTGCGGAGCTTTTGAACCTTTTTTAATCGTCCAAGCTCGAGATTCTTCCTCGCCAGTCGTAAAAAAACTGATAAGTCCCAAAATTTCATAAGCTTTCTTAATCAATTCATTAACATTTTCAGCGTTTGCTAAATCCATTATCAGATAATCGGCGTTCAATGATTTTATTTTATTTTTCAATTCTTCGTTCACATCGCTTTCACTTCCATTTAAAAGATAAATTTGCCGCTTGGCCGTCAAAAGATTCATTTCTTTAGCAATCTGACTTGATAAAATTTCTTCATCTAAATTCACTGCTAAAATATTATTATTTAAAGTTTCTTTGATTTTTTTTGCGATTTCTAAATCTTTGGCTTTTTGCTTATCCCCGCTTCGCGCCTCGCCTTCCAATTTTGCCAAACGCTTTTCAGCTGTATCCAAATCTTTTAAAATAAGTTCCGTATTAATAATTTCCAAGTCCCGCAAGGGATCTACTTTTTCTTCAACATGGATAATTTCTTCGCTTTCAAAGCATCTTAATACTTCAACAATCGCGTCAACTTCTTTAATATGCGACAAAAATTGATTTCCTAATCCCTCGCCTTTATTTGCCCCCTTAACCAAGCCGGCAATATCATAAAATTCCACTATTGCCGAAACGATTTTTTTAGAAGCGCTCATTTTAGCAAGTTTTTCCAAACGCTCGTCAGGCACGCTCACCACGCCCACATTCGGGTCGATAGTGGCAAAAGGATAATTGGCAATATTCACCTCTTGCTTTGTTAAAATTTTAAATAAGGTAGACTTGCCAACATTGGGCAATCCGACAATTCCAATGGATAATTTCATAATTTTTTTGTTATTATTAAGTTATACTAAACTATATGATAATCATACCAGCCATAAATTGCAAAAATTTTAAATGCGTTGAAGAAAAAATCAGCCAATCGGCTAAATTCAGTCAATGGGCGCAAATTGACATTGCTGACGGGAAATTCACCAAACATAAAACATGGAATAACCCGAAAAAATTTTCAATCCCTAATATTGAAATTCATTTAATGGTTAAAAATCCGCTAAAAGAAATTAAAAAATGGACAAAAACAGGAGCGAAAAGAATTATTTTACATATTGAGACTCTAAAAAATTATAAAATTGGAAAATTGGAAAATTGCGAAATCGGGCTGGCAATCAATCCGCAAACGCCGATTAAAAAAATAATCCCCTTTTTAGAAAATAATAGAATAAAACTTGTCCAAATTTTAGCGGTTAATCCGGGAAAATCCGGCCAAAAATTCCAGAATAAAATTTTAAAGAAAATAAAATTTTTAAAGAAAAATTATCCGAAAATAAAAATAGAAATTGACGGCGGAATAAATTTAAAAACCGCGAAGCTCTGCAAAAAAGCCGGAGCTGATATTTTAGTGGTCGGCTCTTGTATCTGGGAAAGCGAAAATCCGAAAAAAGCCCATCAAGAACTCGCAAGAATTTAATAAGTTTTTGTCATTTCTTTTTTAAATTTTTCAATAAGAGATAAATCAAACGGATCATTGCCATAATATTTTGCCAAATAATACGCGCTCCAAGCGGAAATTAAAACATTATCAAAAATTTTCTGCCAGATTGAATTTCCTTTAACTTTTAAAATTTTTATTTTAGATCCTTTTTTAGAAAAAATTTTATTAAAAATTTTCATTCGTTTTATAATCCGTTTGCCATCGCTTTTATCTTCCAAAACAAGAAAGCGGAATTTATCCGAAAGACCAGACATCTCATTATGATTTAACTCCGGAAAAACATTGTAAAATGCCGGAATTTTTGAAGTTTCATTAAAATTTATTTTCCAAATTTGCGCTAAGGCTTCATTTTGAACCGATGAATAAATAATCGGAATTTGCAATGGCTTATTCTCAAAAAATTTGGCGATTTTTTTGCTTTCTTGCTCACAATTTTCCCCAATCTGATTAGAAATCGTTTTTAATTCTTTTAAACTTTTTTCATCTCTGATTATTTTTAATAAAGCCATCAAGCTATAACCCAATGCTAAGCGTGGCTGAATTTTATTCTCCGGCAATTTAACATACGATACATTATTTTTTATTGCTAAATTCAAAAGTTTTCCGCCTGTTGATATTGCGGCTAAATTAAATTTTTTATTTAAAACAAATTTTAAAGCCAAATTAAAAGCATCTATCGCTTCTTCGGTATTTCCGGAATAAGAACTTATGATAATCATACTATCGCCAGTGATAGCATTCAAAGGCAAGCCGTAATTTTTATGAATTACAATATCCAATTCTGGCTTAGCGATTTTTAAAATATCAGTTGCTAAATGCGAACCCCCCATTCCAACAACAATAATCTTTTTAAAATTTTTAAAATTGTTCTCGTTAATTATTTTTGGTTCAAATTCAAATTGTTTTGAAAAATTTTTCAGCGATTGTTCCATAAATATATTATATAATAAAAATTCATTAAAATAAAAACACCCCTGGGGGGTGTTTTTATCCAACTATTTCATTTTAATTTCAATGTCTACGCCAGCTGGAAGATTCAAACTACTCAAAGATTCCATGACTTTTTGACTAGGACCCAAAATATCAATAATGCGCTTATGGACCCTTAATTCAAACTGCTCGCGCGCATTTTTATGGACAAAAGTCGAGCGATTAACGGTATAACGCTTAAATTCAGTCGGCAAAGGTATCGGACCGACAATTTCCGCGCCGTTTCTCAAGGCCGTATCAATAATTTGCTTTACTGAATTATCAATAAGGCGATGATCATAAGATTTTACTCTTAATCTCAATTTTGGTTGTGAAATTTCTTCTTTTTTAGCCATAATCAAAGAGCTTTAACTTTAGATTATTTCGAGATTTTTGTGACAACTCCCGCGCCTACGGTTTTTCCTCCTTCGCGAATAGCAAATCTTTGTTTTTCTTCAAGCGCAACAGGAGCAATCAATTTAACATTAAGTTTAACCGTATCGCCAGGCATAACCATTTCCATTCCTTCCGGTAAAAACACTTCACCAGTAACATCAGTTGTTCTGATGTAAAATTGAGGTTTATAACCTTTAAAGAATGGGCTGTGTCTGCCTCCTTCTTCTTTGCTCAAAACATAAATTTCAGCTTCAAATTCAGTATGGGGAGTAACGCTTCCCGGCTTGGCGATAACCTGGCCACGCTCAACATCTTCTTTTTTCAAACCGCGGAGCAAAATTCCAACGTTATCTCCAGCTCGTCCTTCATCAAGAAGCTTGTTAAACATTTCTATGCCGGTAACAACGGTTTTTTGAGTGTCTCGCAAACCGATAATTTCAATTTCTTCGTTAACTTTAACAATGCCTCTTTCAGCGCGTCCAGTGACAACAGTTCCTCTGCCTTCAATTGAAAAAATATCTTCAATCGGCATCAAGAACGGCTTGTCGGTTTCGCGGACCGGTTCAGGAATATAAGTATCCATTGCTTCAACAAGCTTCAAGACAGCTTGCGCCCATTTATCGTCAACGGATGTTGATTCAAGGGCTTTAAGACCTGATCCGCGGATAACCGGGATCTCATCGCCAGGATAATTATATTTTTTAAGAAGTTCGCGAATTTCCGCTTCAACAAGGTCAATCATTTCCGGATCATCAACCATATCGCATTTATTAAGAAAAACAATAATTTTCGGAACACCGACGTTGTAAGCCAAAAGAATATGTTCGCGAGTCTGGGGCATTGGGCCGTCAGTTGCGGCAACTACAAGAACTGCGCCGTCCATTTGAGCAGCTCCGGTGATCATGTTCTTGATATAATCAGCGTGTCCGGGAGCGTCAATGTGGGCATAATGCCTTTTCTCTGATTCATATTCAGAGTGATGGAGAGAGATAGTAATACCGCGAGCCTTTTCTTCAGGCGCGTTGTCAATATCATTGACATTCTCTTCTTTTTGGATAAGACCTTTCATTTTAAGGACATGCGTTATTGAAGCGGTCAAAGTTGTTTTGCCGTGGTCAACGTGTCCGATTGTGCCGACATTTACGTGCGGCTTAACTCTTGAAAATTTTTCTTTTTCAGCCATAAATTTATTTTATTTATATTATTTTTGCGACTTTTTTATTTTTTATTTATTTTTTAAATATGAATTTAAGTTTATTTATTTTTATTGAATTGTCAATACTTTTTAAATTAAACAAACTCTATGATTGCCATTTTTGATCCGTCATTTTTTCTGGCCTTGGCTTCTTTAATTATCCTTAGATATCCGCCTTTTCTTTCTTGATAGCGCGGCGCGATTTGATAATACAATTTTTGAGCTGCTTGTTTGTTTATTCTTGACATAAGAATTCTCAAAGCCGCCAAATTTTGTTTTTTGGCAAGAGTCGTCAACTTTTCCGTCAAAGATTTTATTTCTTTGGCTCTCGCTTCTGTTGTCTCAATCTTTTCCCTGATTATCAAATTGCCGATCAATCCTTTTAAAAAGGCCTGCCTTCGGCCTTTTGTCCTATGAAATTTTCTTCCAGACTTTAAATGTCTCATACAACTTATTTAATTTTCTTTGTTTTTTTAGCTTTCGTTTTAACTTTTTCAGTTTCGTCGCTTTTTTCAACTTCTATCTGAGCGACTTTTTCAATGTGATCTTTTAAAACATTGGCTGCTTTATGAAGCGCTTTTGAAGGGATGATACTGCCGTCTGTTTTTATTGAAATTATAAGTCTGTTATAATCTGTCCTTTCACCAACGCGCATATTTTCAATTTTAAAATCAACATTAACAACTGGTGTGAAAAAAGCGTCAATGGCGATAACACCAACCGGAAGTTTGTTGACTTTTCTGCTTTCAGCCGAAGAATAACCAAGTCCTTTTTCAACCGTAATTTCCATTTCAATTTCCGCGCTTTTGCTGGTTAAGGTCATTATCGGACTGTCTTCATTAATAACTTCAACCTGAGAATTTGATTCAATATCGCCGGCTGTTATTTTTTTCTCGCCTTTAACTTTTAATAAAAGCGTTTGCGGCTCATCGGCATGAAATTTAAACCTGACTTTTTTAAGATTTAAAATAATTTCAATGACATCTTCTTTAACTCCGGGAATTGTTGAAAATTCGTGCTTAACGCCTTTAATTTTAATTTGAGTAATGGCGGCTCCCGGGATTGAAGACAAAAGCGCTCGGCGCAAAGCATTGCCGATAGTTAATCCGTATCCCGAATAAAGACCTTCAACTTCAAAGACGCTTTCCGTGTCGGTTTCAGAAACTTTTTTAATTTTAACTGTCTCACTAAGATATTGATAATTCATAATTTATTTTTATCTGCTGTAATAATCGACGACCAAATTGATATTAAATAATTCTTCTTCAACATTTATCGGCAAAGATTTCACCTTGCCTTCCATTTTATCAAAATTAATCGTAAGCCAATCCGGCAGATCATGTTTCTTTATAGTATTCGGAAGTTCTTTAAAAATCAAGAGATCTTTTGAGGATGGTTTTACGGATATTACATCCCCAATTCTTGCCCGATAAGAAGGAATGTTTGTTTTTATTCCATTGATCATAAAATGGCCATGGCTGATATATTGCCTGGCAACGATTCTTGACGGCGCAAAACCTAATCTAAAAATAACGTTATCAAACCTTCTTTCAAGAGTTCCTAAAACCTGGCTAGCTGTCCCCTTCCTCACAGCTTCCTGAAAAATTTTTCTTATCTGCGCTTCTTTAAGTCCATAAATAACTTTAATTTTTTGTTTTTCCGCAAGCTGCTGTCCAAATTCAGACGCGCTCTGTCTTCTTCTTTTGCCATGCATTCCCGGCTTAGTCGCATGCCTAACCATAGCGCACTTCGGCGAATTACAACGATGGGCCTTTAAAAATAATTTAACGCCTAATGATCTTTCTTTTTTTTCTTTTGCTTTTATTCTTGCCATATTTTTATACTCTTCTTACTTTTGGCGGACGCGGTCCGTTATGCGGAATTGGCGTCACATCTTTAATTGACACGATATTAAAACCTTGCGCAGCCAATGATTTTAGAGCTGAATCCCTGGCGCTGCCAACGCCCTTGAGAACAACTTCAATATTAACAAAACCCAATTTTTTCAATTTATCGGAAATTGCGCCAACCATTTTCGAAGCCGCAAAAGGAGTAGCTTTTTTCGGGCCGGAAAAACCCAAAGAACCAGCCGTTATCCAACCGACTACATCTCCTTTTTTATTAGTCGCTGTTAAAATAGTGTTATTATAGCTGAAATTAACATAAACAACGCCAGTATCAACCTTGCCGCTGTGCTCTTTTGGAGCAGCCGATGATTTCGCAACAGCCACTTCCATTTCTTTTTCCTCCTTTAAAACTTCTTCTTGAGTTTTTTCTATAACTTTTTTTTGTCCCATATTATTTATTATTTCAAATCAACTTTTCTCTTTCCGCTACCGGCGGTTTTTCTGACATTGCCGCGCACAGTTCGGGAATTGGTTTTTGTCCTTTGTCCCCTTACCGGCAGTCTTCTTTCATGACGCGAACCGCGATAACTTTTGATTTCTTTAAGCCTTACAATATTGCTTTTAATATGCTGCCTCAACTCGCCTTCTATTTTATGGTTTTTTTCAATGACTTCTTTAATCCTGTTTGATTCGTCAGGAGTCAAATCTTTGGCTTTTTTATTTAAATCTACTTTAGCCGTTTTTAAAATTTTAACAGCCGAAGACGGCCCAATGCCGTAAATATAAGTCAAAGCAAATTCCATTTTTTTATTGTCCGGAATGTTGATACCTACTAATCTCATATATTTTATTATCCTTGTCTTTGTTTATGTTTAGCGTTTTTTTTGCAAATTACATAAACCCGGCCGCCTCGGCGAACGGTTTTGCAATTTTGACAAATTTTTTTAACTGACGCCTTAACTTTCATAATTTTTTAAAAAAAATAAATTTTATAGTCTTCTCACTATTCTTCCTCTGCCGCCATCGGGACTTAATTCCAGCAAAACCCTGTCGCCCGGCAAAACTTTAATATAATGTAACCTCATCTTTCCCGCAAGATATGCCAACAGCTCTTCGCCAGTGCTTAATTTAACTTTGAACATTAAAGACGGCAAAGCTTCCAAAACAACTCCTTCAATCGGTTTTACTTTATTTCCCATTTGAGACATGTAAAAAGAATATTAAACAACTCACCCGAAAAAGTCAACAATATGTATAACCGCACCCTATTTTGCACTCCTGAGACCTTAGAGATATTTTATTCTGTAAAAAGTATGATGATGACCTTTGTTGTTGTAATGATAACATAAATTGTATTGGAGAGAATTTGTTTTGGAAAGCGCCGTGAACTC
>JACRPK010000010.1 GCA_016214005.1 Candidatus Wolfebacteria bacterium | reverse complement strand
CGCTATGATTACTCACAAAGAGGTGTCGCGCGTGGAGAGAAATCTCAATCATCGACCGCGCAAACGCCTCGGCTACCTTACTCCGCACGAGGTATTCGTTCTTGGGATGATATCTGGTGCAGTTCAAACTTGAATGCACGGGTCAAATAAATCCAAAGAATCACCCTGCTCAATATTTGCCGGATTAAGCCCGCGAATATAGAAGTTAATGGCCGCCATCTTTCTAATCATTCCAAGATATTCTATTCCTGAAATTCCAACACGGTAAAAAGTATTAGCGACATTACTTGAAGGCATTTCCGTTTCGGCATTTTTTATATGTTTCTTTATATATTCTCTAATTTCTTTATGCGATTTTTCACTAGGCCAGTTTTCATCTTTGCCAACCTTTTCCATTACATATTGAAAAGCATCAAATAAAAATCCACCTGTCCCGCAAGCTGGATCAAAAATAATATCTTTAAAATCGGGATCCACCATCATAACCATCATTTGGCGAATATGATCTGGAGTTCTAAAAAGTCCCACATCTCTTGTCCCTCCTTGTTCGGACAAGGCAGACTCAATTGCATCGCCCAATAAATCAGTTTTTAAAAGTCTAGCTTCATCAATATCACTCACTAAACCTAAAACTTCGTTAAGATTGCCATTCTTAACATTATTGGAAAAACTAGAGTTAGAAAAAACCTCTTCAATTAAAACTAGCTGATCTTGTACTTTTTGTGGAAGATTTTTGTTTTTGTAGACTTCTCTGGCCTTGCCAAGAATATTCCCGTAAAAGGGAAAAACTTTTTGATTCAGTTCAACCGAAGCCTTATCGCCGTTAAGTGAAAGGAGATATGAGAAAAGCAGATGATAATTATCCCCATCAAATAACTTTCTAAGTGGTTCAAATTCTTTATCTTGCTTCAACTTAACTTCAAAGATTCTTAAAAGAAGCAGTTCAATAATATATTCAACTCTCTGGACGGGCGTGCCAGCAGGGCGCAGCTTATTATGTAACGCCTTAAGAATATTGTTTGTTTTATTGTCCGCGTAATGTACTGTTGATCTGGCCATATTATTTTATTAAATCGTCAATTGATACTTCCAAAATCTTGGCTATTTTAACGACGGTATTAATCCGCGGGTCTGGTGTAATACCGTTCTCGATTTTAGCAATAGTATGATAGTCAAGTTCTGTTTTTCCAACCAAAAAACTCTTAGAAAGTTTCTTTTCTTTCATTAGTCTTTTTATGTTTTTTGCCAACGACGAAATTTCCTCTGTTTTTTTCATATAAGAAAGTTTTGCTTAGTATAATTATACCAAAATAAAAAAGTTTGTACAAACAAAAAACTAGGGTGTTATCCCCAGTTTTTGTTCTCAAAAATCCTTATTTTATCTCGGTTCAAAGTTGCCAACTGGCGGAAGGGGTGGGATTCGAACCCACAAGGGCTTGCGCCCGCCGCATTTCAAGTGCGGTGGAATAGCCGTTATCCGACCCTTCCTTCCTTAAAATTGGATCAAGCGAGTTCTTTGCCTGCCAGCAGGCGGGGAACTCGCGCCTCCTTCCCTCACCCTTGAACTTGAGCCTTTGGACTTGAGGGGAATCGAACCCCTGACCTTCTCATTGCAAATGAGACGTTCTACCACTGAACTACAAGCCCAAGGGTGAGGGACAAATGAGGTGTTCTGCCACTGAACTATAGACCCGCCTTTTGGACCTAGGCGGAATCGAACCGCCGTCTCGGCAATGCGAATGCCGCGTTCTGCCACTAGACCATAGGCCCTACTTCAGTTTGTAATATACCCTGTTTTCAATCCGAAAATCAATGTATTTTATTTTATTCAAGCCAATTTTTTTAAAAGATTTAATCGCCGACAGGGCAAAAGCCGGATCAAGACGCAAGCTAAAATAAATCTGCGGAATTGAATTTATCAGCGGCCGCGCTTCAATTTCTTCAAGAGCTAAATTTTCAATATAAAGAGTTTTAATGTTAATGCCTGTTTTTTGAAGAATCTCAAAAATTTTTATTAAATTTTTAAATAAATCATCCCTAAGAACGCCTTTGCCGAAATCTAATTGCTGGTCAGAATTATCATTGACCTTTAAAATCATTTCTCCTTCGACTTTCGGAGCTTTTTCAAAAACTATGCCGTTTTTATCAATCCACCAGCAAGCCGCATTTTTCTGGCACCAAACGCCGTATCTTTCTCTTTTTTCAAATTTAATGCTGATTTCTCTTTTGAAATAATTTTTATTAATTTCCAAAACAGAAAAAATCGGCTGGGTTTTCAAAAAATCAGAAATTCCGCCGCTCCAAACTAAAATATTATCTCCTCCCAAGAATTTTGAAATTTTTGATCGGCTAACAAAAAAATTTTTCAGATCGCCGACCAATTTATCGGCTTCAAGGTTATATTTTGCATTTTCCGAAACAGCGAAAATTGATTTTATTTTGAAAATTTGTGAAAAGGCAATTAAATAAAAAAAGCCACTCAATAAAAATAAAAAAACAGTGACAGTGGCAAAAATTTTAAGCTTTAAAATTCTTCGCCTTTTTTTGCGCTGTTTTTCATCAAGATAAAACTCCATCTTTTATAGGCTTTTGGAAATTTTTTCAAATCCCAAATATTTTTGCAAAACCTCCGGCATTAAAATTGATCCGTCTTTTTGCTGATAATTTTCCATAATAGCGATTAAAATTCTGCCAATGGCAAAAGCGGTGCCGTCATTCATATGAATAAATTCCGTTGAGTTGTCAGTTCGCCTGATTTTTGTATTTAATCTTCTGGCCTGATAATCAGTCATCAAATCAGCTGTATGGGTTTCCCGATAGCGATTTTGGCCGGGCATCCAAGTTTCAATGTCAATTTGTCTGGCATCCGGCCCGCCCATATCGCCAGCGCAAACAGCAACTGCTTGATAAGGCAATTTTAATTCTTGAAGCAAATATTCCTGAATAGCAACAAAAAAATCCTGTTCTTTTACAGATAATTCCGGCAAACAAAATGATTCCATTTCTATTTTATCAAATTGATGAACCCGCAAAATTCCCCGCGTGTCTTTACCGTAGCTTCCGGCTTCTCTTCTGAAAGCCGTTGAAAATCCGACATAGCGCAAAGGCAAATCAGCCTCGGGAATTATTTTATCCATATGAATCGGACCTAGAGTATGCTCGGCGCTACCGACAAGATACAAATTATCATTCGGCAAATGGAATCTTTCTTCTTCCTGCCCAGGATCAAGACGCGCCATTTTTACATAAATTTCCGGCTTTATCATTACTGGCGGCACAACCGGCGTAAAAACTTTATCGGGAAAATCCGGAGAAATTTTTTGAGCGATTTTTTTAACGATTTCTTTATTGGTTAAAACGGAAAAAACATATTGAACTATCGCGAATTCAAGCATCGCCAACCCGCCTTTCAAATAATTAAATCTGCTTCCAGAAACTTCGCTGGCTGTTTTAACATCAATCACGTCAAGCGCTTCACCGAGATCTAAATGATCTTTCGGTTCAAAATCAAATTTCGGAATTTCTCCCCATTTTCTTATTACTTGATTTTCTGATTCGTCTTTGCCAGCCGGCACATCAGCCATTGGCAAATTTGGCAATAACCTTAAAATTTTTTCTCTTTCTTCTTCAACGTTTTTAAGCCGTTCTTCATTTCGCCTAATCTGTTCTTTTAATTCTTTGGCTTTTTCAATCTCGCGGTTTTTTCCGGCTTTATTTTGTTCAGAGCGCAAATTATCTGTTTCATTAACCAGCTCGCGCCAGCTTTTATCAAAGCTTAAAAAATCATCGACTAACCGCGGATCGGCTTTTTTAAAAGATATCCCTTCACGAACCGCATCGGGATTGTTGCGAATAAAATTAATATCTAACATTTAATAATGGTATTGAAAATAATGAGCAAAATCAACTAATCCCGAAAATTTTTTTGGCGTTTTCAGTCGTAATTTCGCAAACTTCTTCAAGCGGCATTCTTAAAATTTCCGCTAATTTTTTGGCGACTTCAACAACATAAGCCGGCTCATTTCTTTGACCGCGAAAAGGAACAGGCGCGGCAAAAGGAGAGTCGGTTTCAACCAAAATCCTGTCTAATGGCAAACGGGCAATATCCTCATAATGATCATATTTCGGAAAAGTTATTACTCCGGAAAATGAAATATAAAATCCCAAATCAAGATATTTATCAACATTTTCCCATGCGCCGGAACCGCCAAAAAAATGCATAATGCCCGCCTCGCTGGTTTTTAATTTTGATTTATTTTCTTTTAAAATTTTCAGCAAATCTTCATTGGCATCGCGGCAATGGATAATCAGAGGTTTTTTTACTTCGCTCGCCAGCTCAATCTGCTTTAAAAATAAATCTTTTTGTTTTTTACGCGCCTCAACATCTTCTGTTCTGTAATAATCCAAACCGCATTCGCCGATGGCCACTACTTTTTCATTTTTCGCCAAATCCAAAAAATCTTGCTTATTAAAATTCCCGTTAAAATCTGTCGGGTGAATGCCGACCGCCGCAAAAACACCTTCTTTAAATTCATTGGCAATTTCTACAGCGCGCTTTGATTTTTCAAAATCAGTTCCAATATTAACCAGCCAAACATTTTTATCCAAAGCTCTTTTGATGGCTTCTTTATAATCACTTTTAAAATCGCCCGAATTCAAATGAGCGTGAGTGTCAATTAACATAAAAAATTTTAATGATGATGAGAATGCTTTCTAATTGCCCAGTCTTCCAAAAGTTCTTGAATAACAACTGCTGCCGGCACTGCCAAAATCACGCCCACAAATCCGGCCAGCTGTGAACCGGCCAAAATTGAAATAACAATCACAACCGGATGAAGACCAACTGTTCTTCTCATTACCAAAGGAATCAAAACATGACTTTCAAGCTGTTGAATAATTACGAATAAAACTATTGAAGAAATTCCCAAAATTGCCGACTGGGAAATCGCTATTAAAAATGTAATCACGCCGGAAAAAACCGGTCCGGCAAAAGGCACCATTTCCAAAATCCCCGCCAAAATTCCCAAAATCAAACTATAATTTACTCCCAATGATAAAAGCCCCAAAAAAGTCACCAAGCCGACACTGAAACTCAAAATCAACTGACCGCCGAGCCAAAGCCCGAGCTTTCTTCTTACTCTGAAATACAAATCAACTACATAAGCCTCAAAATCAAGCGGTAAAACCGCCCGTAAAAATTTTTCCACTCCGTCACGACTTAAAGATAAATAAAACGAAAGAATAACCACCATCACAACGAATATCACTCCGCCAAAAACCGAAGAAACTAAATCGAAAAACGAAGCGCTGCCGGAAAATAAGGCGTCAGTGTAGACACCAATGTTTTCTTCAAAACTTTTAATCAGCTTTGAAGCTCCGACATCTCCCAATTTGGGCAAAGGCGCTTTTCCGATTTTACCGGATAAGCTTCCCAGCTCCGCCATCGCTACCGGCACAATTGTATAAAGGAGCAATGCCAAAACAACAATAACGGAAATAAAAATTAAAAGCGTCGCTAAAATTCTTGGAAACTTTTTCTTTTCCAAAAAACTTATCGGCGCGTTCAAGGCCGAAGAAACAACCAAAGCCAAACAAAGAATTATTATAACGTCTTTTAAAATGAAAAGCGCTGAAGCAAAAATCAGCATCAACAAAATTTTCCACAACGAACCCCAAGTTATTGTTAAAGCTTTTTCCATACTATAAATTTACGATAAATTCAAAATTTTTTCAAACTGGCTTTTTTCTTTGAAAGGCCCGATGAGCGCCAAATTTAATTTTCCATTTTTAAAAATTTCCCGAGCAATTTGCTGGATTTCTTCAGCTTTGACAGCCTGAATTTTTTTGACCAATTCATTCGGAGAAACGATTTTTCCGGTTAAAATTTCCTGACCCCCATAAAAACTGGCGATTTCATCGGATGTTTCCAAAGATAAAAACAAATGTCCTAACAAATGCTCTTTAGATCGTTCAAGCTCTTTTTTAGAAACCGGTTTTTGCGCCAATTTTTTAAATTCACCCAAAATCGCTTTAATGACAATTTCCACCCGCTTGTTATCAACTCCGGCCGGCACCGCCAAATAGCCGTGGTCGGTGTAAAGATCAGCCGAGCTATACACATAATAAGCCGCTCCCAATTCTTCTCTCACTTTTTGAAAAAGCCGCGAGCTCATTCCGCCCCCTAAAATATCCGACAAAACCTGCAAGGCGTATTTTCTTTCGTCAAAAATATCAAAAGTCCTAACTCCCAAAACCAAATGCGTCTGGTCGCTTTCTTTGTGTTTAATCAAAATTTCCGGCTTCGCTTGAAATTCTTTTGTTTTAATTTTTGAATTTTTTTTACCGATTTTAATTGAGGAAAAAATTTTTTTAATTTTTTCAATCGCGTTTTTATCGAATTTTCCGGAAACCACCACCAAAGTCGCTTGCGGCAAATAATGGCTGTTTTTATATTTTATAAAATCAGCGCGATTTATTTTTTTAATCACTTCTTTTTCTCCGGCAATATCCCAACCAGCCGGTTGATCGCCGTAAAGCAAGGCCGTGAATAATTCCTGAACTCTGCGCTTGGGCAAATCTTCATACATATTGATTTCTTCAATAATTACTCCCCGCTCTTTATTTATTTCTTTTTGATTAAAAACCGGATTCAAATAAATATCAGAAACCACATCTAGAATTTTATCAAAATGCTCAATTCGCGCCTTGGCATAATAGCCAGTGTATTCCTGGCCAGTAAAAGCATTGTATGACGCGCCGATAGCGTCGAGCTCCGAAGAAATATCAATGCTTTTAGGCCGCTTTTTCGTGCCCTTAAAACACATATGTTCCAAAAAATGCGAAATGCCGTTTATTTCTTTTGTTTCATATTTTGATCCGGCTTCAACCAAAATCAAAACCGTTGTCGCAAGGCTGTCATCTTTGGGCGCTAAAATAATCCGCAATCCATTTTTTAAAGTTATTTTATTGAAATTTTGCATTAAGCCAATTTTTTAAATCTTTAATCTCAACTTTTTCTTGTTTCATAGTGTCGCGATCGCGGATGGTAACCGTGCCATCTTCCAAGGTTTGAAAATCTATCGTAATGCAATACGGCGTGCCGATTTCATCCTGTCTTCTGTATCTTTTGCCGATATTGCCATTATCGTCAAATTCGCACATATAATCTTTTTTCAAAAAATTGAAAACTTCCCTGGCTTTTGCGACCAGCTCCGGTTTGTTTTTAAGAAGAGGGAAAACAGCCGCCTTAAAAGGCGCGACATTGGGATGAAATTTAAGCACTAATCTTGTTTCTCCATTTTCCAGAGTTTCTTCGCAATAGCTTTCCGATAAAACCGCCAAAATCGTCCTGTCTAAGCCAAAAGTCGGCTCAATTACATGGGGAATATATTTTCTTTTCTCGCTTTCGTCAAAATATTCCAAACTTTGCCCGGAATGTTTTTGATGTCTGCCTAAATCATAATCCGTGCGATAAGCAATCGCCCAAAGCTCGTCAGGCCCAAAAGGAAAAGTATATTCCATATCAATCGTCCTTTTTGAATAAAACGCTCTTTCGCTGTCAAGGATTTCATGATCATGCATTTTTTTTCTGTCCAAGCCGATAATATCCATAAAGCCGTGGATATAATCCACCCACTCTTCAAAAATTTTATTCCAATCCGACTGGGGATCAATAAAATATTCTATTTCCATCTGCTCAAATTCAAAAGTGCGAAAAATAAAATTTCCGGTTGTTATTTCATTTCTGAAAGCCTTGCCAATTTGACCAATGCCAAAAGGTATTTTCATATTCGCTGAATCAACTACATTTTTATAATTGGCAAAAATCGCCTGCGCTGTTTCCGGCCTCAAATAAGCCCTCAAACCCTCTTCTTCAATCGGTCCGATAGTTGTCTGAAACATTCCGCTGAACATTTTAGCGGCGGTAAATTCTCCGCCGCAATCCGGACATTTTGAAGCGTCTTTCAATTTATCCGGCCGAAAACGATGATGGCATTTTTTGCATTCCACCAAAGGATCTTTGAAATTTTCCACGTGCCCGCTCGCTTCCCAGATTTTCGGGCTCAAAATAATTCCACCGTCAATGCCGACCATATCTTCTCTGTCTTTAATAAAATATTTCCACCAAAGCTGTTTGATATTGTTTTTCAATTCTACTCCCAGCGGGCCGTAATCATAAGAAGCGGCTAATCCGCCGTAAATTTCCGAACCCGGGAAAATAAATCCCCGCCTTTTGCATAATGAAACTATTTTGTCTAAATTATTCATACTTTTTATTTTCTACTCAATACTTAATCATATCGCCGCTTCTTCTATTGATTCTATTTTAACTTCACCGGTGACGCTGTTGACGTTAACAATCGCCTTGAGCTTGCGGCGCTTTAGCGTTGCCGAACCGGTTGAAATAATTTCGTCTTTTCCGACATTGGCGGTATCGCACGCCACCGAAGTTGTATAACTGTCGCGGCAGACTATTATTGTGGCGCTGCGGGAACCGATTGTCAGATTATATCCCGAAGACACTGAAAAACTTTTATCTCTGATAATTTTTATAATCGCGTCTTGAATGCCAGATTTTGCCGCTGCCAAAGCTTCATCGGAAAGTTTCACGCCAAAACCGCTCTGGCTCATATAAAAAGCGATAAAAGCTCCGGCAATGGCGATTTCCACAATTATACCGCCCATTAAAAGAATCATTGGCAAAGCTACTACTCCCTTTTCTAATTTCATTATAAAATTATAATCAAAATATTATTGAGTGGCAAATTTATGTACCCATACGCTTTTTTAATCGGCGATTTGATTTTTCTAGGAATCTGGATTTTACTTTTTTGGCTGAGAAAAGATTTAAGGAGGGAAATGCTCGCGATGAGTATTATTTGCGGAGCGCTTTTTCCGCTAGCGCTGATTCATCTGGCTGATTATTGGCAACCGGAGCACATAATCGATTTTTTCAACCTTCATCTTGGAATTGAAGATTTTCTTTTTGCTTTTGTCATCGGTGGCATCGGCGGAGTTTTGCACGAAGCTCTTTTCGGCCAAATTCATAAATTTTATCCAACTTATTTTCAAAAAAGAAATTTAAAAGAAATGATTCTTCTCGCCTTTTTTTCGATTTTTATTGTTTTACTTTTGACTTATGGTTTTAATATTAACTCAATTTATTCAAGCTATGTTTCTTTTTTAATAATTTTTGCCTATATTATTTTTTTTAGAAAAGATTTGTTTCAGCAGGCAATTTTAGGAGGAATAAGCGTGGGAATTTTAATGCTAATTTTCTACCAAATTTGGACAAAAATGTATCCGGGGATTATTGAAAGCTGGTGGAAATTAGAGAATCTAAGCGGAATTTTTATTTTAAACGTCCCGCTTGAAGAAATTTTATGGGGATTTTCATGGGGTCTGGTCGGCAGCGTAATTTACGAATTCGCCAAAGGGATTTCCATAAAATCAAAAAACAATTAGAATAAAAAAATGAAACAAACTTATAAAATTTCCGGCATCCACTGCGCGTCTTGCGTTTTAACGATTGAAACAACTTTAAAAAAATTAAACGGCGTAAAATCCGCGGCTGTCAATTTCGCCAATGAAACCGCTTTAATTGAATTTGATGAAAATTTAATTTCGGAAAAAGATTTGGCAAAAGCCGTTGAAAATATCGGCTATGTTCTGGAAATTTTTCCTGATTCTTCTGCGATGGATCAAATGCCCGAACACACAAAAATGGCCAATGGCGAACACGACCATCATAAAATGTCTCCCGAAGACCACGCCGCTCATCTTGAAGCAGAGTCAATTTTAATTTTGAAGAAAAAATTATGGCTGGGCGGAATTTTGTCAATTCTGATTTTTATCGGCAGCTTTCCTGGTTTATTCCAATTTCTGCCAAAATCGCTTTTAGAATATTTAGCAAATAATTTCACGCTTTTGCTTTTGGCAACACCTGTCCAATTTTGGGTCGGCTGGCAATTTTACAGCGGCTTAAAAATGCTTTTTAAATACAGAACCGCTGATATGAATACACTGATTGCCATCGGCACTTTGGCAGCTTATTTTTACAGCATCTTTATTGTTCTTTCTCCCCAAAATTTAAATTTGCAAAAAAATTTATATTTTGACACTTCTTCTATTATCATCACATTAGTTTTACTGGGACGATATTTTGAAGCCTTAATGAAGCGCCGTGCTTCAGATGCCATTAAAAAACTAATTGCATTAGCTCCAAAAACCGCAAAAGTCATCCGCGATAATAAAGAAATTGAGATACGGATTGAAGAAATGAAAATTAACGAAATTATTATTGTAAAACCCGGAGAAAAAATTCCGGTTGACGGAATTATTATTGAAGGATCTTCGGAAATAGATGAATCAATGATAACCGGAGAATCAATGCCTATTCACAAAGAAAAAAATGCCAATGTCATCGCTGGAACAATAAATAAATTCGGATCATTCACTTTCAAAGCAACTAAAATCGGCAAAGACACGGTTTTGGCGAGAATCATAAAGCTCGTCGAACTCGCCCAGGGATCAAAAGCGCCTATCCAGCGACTGGCGGATTTAATTTCTTCTTATTTTGTTCCCGCTGTTATTGCTGTCGCCGCCCTGACTTTTATTACTTGGTACTCTTTTGATAATTTTCAAATGGCTTTGATGAATATGATTGGGGTTTTAATTATCGCCTGCCCCTGCGCTCTCGGGCTTGCCACGCCGATTGCCATTATGGTTTCAACCGGCAATGCCGCTAAAAAAGGAATTTTAGTGAAAGACGCCGAGAGTCTGGAAATCGGAAGAAAAGTGGACACCATTGTTTTTGACAAAACCGGCACGCTCACCAAAGGGAAGCCCGCTCTTGTTGATATTATAAATTTAACAAATGAAAATATTTTGCAAATTGCCGGAAGCTTGGAAACAAAATCGGAACATCCTCTTGCCCGAGCGATATTAGAAGAAGCAAAAAAACAGAGTATTGAATTTTTGGAAGTTAAAAATTTTCAAGCGATTGGCGGGAAAGGAACAATCGGAGAAATAAATGGAAAAAAAATTTTAATCGGAACTGAAGCGCTAATAGCCGAATCAGATATTAAAATTTCGGAATCTATAAAAAATCAAAAAGATGCCCTTGAAAGCCAGGGTAAAACAGCCATGCTTTTGGCGATTGGCAATGAAATCGCGGGAATTTTCGCGGTTGCCGACTCCCTGAAACCGGAAGCGAAAAAAACAATTGAAAGTTTAAAAAAAATGAGATTGGAAGTCTGGATGATAACCGGCGACAACGAAAAAACCGCCAGAGCTATTGCCGACGAAATCGGAATTGAAAATATAATGAGTCGGGTTCTTCCGGAAAATAAAGTCAACAAAATCAAAGAGCTTCAAGAAAAAGGCAAAATATTGGCAATGGTCGGCGACGGCATCAATGACGCTCCGGCTTTGGCGCAGGCAGATTTAAGCATTGCCATGGGCGAAGGATCAGACATTGCCATGGAATCCGCCAGCATTACTTTGATGCGCGGCGATCTGGCGCTTGTTCCGGAAATAATTTCTTTGTCGCAAAAAACCATAAGGAACATCAAACAAAATCTTTTTTGGGCGTTCTTTTATAATATTGCTTTTATTCCTGTGGCTGCCGGAGCGCTTTATCCATTTTTTGGAATTCTTTTGAATCCGATTTTCGCCGGAGCAGCAATGGCGCTTTCTTCAATTTCAGTGGTGATGAATTCTTTGCGACTGAAAAGATAAATTTTGGGATATATTTTATAATTTGAATATTATATAATTAAACAAAGGTCGGGTTATTAATTTAGGTGGATCTATTTATGAAAAAAATTATTCTTTCTTTTATTGTTTCATTAACGATGATATTCGGTTCATTAAGTTCAGTAATGGCGCAGCCGGTTAATCCAATCGCGCCCGGTAAAGTAAGAGATGAAATCAAAAATATTCGCCAAGATGCGCGCCAACAAATTCAAGAAACTAAACAAAATGTTCGGGGAGAAATTAAACAGAACAGAGATGCAATGCAGCAAAACCTTGAATCGAAAAGAGCGGAGGCGAAAAATTTAATGGAAAACAAAAGAGAAGATTTTAAAAACAAAATTGAAACTAAAAGAGAAGAAGTAAAATCTAAAATTGAAGCCAAAAAAGGAGAGCTAAAAGATCACTTGGTTAAAATCAAAGATGAGCGCAAAAAACAAATTGTTGAAAAAATTTACGATCAAGTGAATGAATTGAATAAGCGCCGCTTAGATCATTTCTCGGCTGTTTTGGAAAAATTAGAAAAAATTTTAGACAGAATTTCCGGACGAGCGGACAAAGCGGAGGTCAATGGTCATGACATTAGCGCGGTTAAAACCGCCATCACCGAAGCAACCAATGCCATTGCTGCCAGCCGAACGGCAATTCAAAATCAAACCGGAAAAATTTACGCTCCGACTATCAGTTCAGAAAGCGCTTTGAAAGCCGATGTTGGTGAAATCCGCAAAACACTTCATAGCGATTTAACCGTTATTCAGGAAACTGTGAAAACCAGCCAAGAAGCGGTTAAAAAAGCAGCTACTACTTTAGCTCAAATTCCAAAAGTCGATGAATTGGAAGTGGCAACTTCAACAATTTCAGAAACGACAACGACCCAGCCAGTTCAACAATAATATAAAAATATGGAACAAAATATTAATCCAAATATAGAGTCCGTAAATCCAAGCAATAAAAAATCTCCCGTTGTTTTTATTGTAATTGGGATAATTGTTATTCTGGTTGGTTTGGGAATTTGGTATTGGCAAATTCAAAAAAGCGAAATTATCGCTCCTTCGACCAATGTCTCGGCGATTCCGGAAGCAGCTCAACCAACCCAAATGATTGTCAAAGAAGATTCAGTTTCAGCCGCTAATCAAGAATTGAATAACATTAATGTCGGAGACTTAAATACAGAATTTCAAACGATTGATACTGATTTAAATTCTCTGTAAACGAGATCTCTAATAAAATAAAAAAATCCCAAATGTTTGGGATTTTTTTATTAATAATCATGCCAAAACACCGCAAAACAGCAAAAATACTTTATCAAAATTTTAGAAATATTTTATAATTATTTCATTAAAGGTCGGCAATAATATAAAAACATATGATATGGAAATACCAAAAATAGAAGACCAAAAATCTTTAAAAAAAAATTATTGGAAATTTGTAAAAAGATTTTTTCTAATAATTATCGGCATTGTTTCTTTATATGCCTTCGGATTATGGGGCTGGATTGTTTACGACCAATGGGATAAAAAAACAACCGCTCAAATTGAATACCAAAAAATCCAAATAATGCTGGATGAGGCTAACCGAAATGTCGCAGCAGATACCTATGGCGGCAAAACTCCGCAGGAAACCTTGCAAATGTATATAGACGCGGTTGAAAAAGGCAATTTTGAATTAGCAAGCAAATATTTCATTTTGCCAAATCAAAAGAAAGAATTAGAGAGTTTTGAAAAAAATAAAAAAGAAAACATTAATTTTCTATTAAATTATTTAAAACAAACAATAAAATCTACTGGTTATTTTTCTAGTGATAAAAAAATTTATACATTTGAAAAACCAATATTTATAGAATTTGAAATCTATCCAAAAGGAATCTGGAAAATAATGGAAATCTAAATATTTTTTATCACTATGTTTTGCCGAAGATTTTTATTTTTGATAATTTTTGTTTTTCTTTTTAAATCTTCGGCGCTTTTTGTTTTCGCTTATGATGACAAAACAACTCATCCGGCCATAACCGATGAAGTCGTTGATTTTTATAATTTGCTTAATCCGCAAAAGCCGTTAACTAACCAAGAGAAAGAATGGATTATTGAAGGCAGTATTTTGGAAGATACTCCGCCGCGCTGGATTAACCATTTTTACGATCCAATCCGCAATGAAGGACTAACCGGAGAAAAAGCCGGCAGCTATTCGCCTAAAGCCATTTTAGAATGGGCAACTGCCGGATTTCTTATGAATCAACCTGTTTCCGCGGTTGATTGGTCAAACAATAAATTTATTCAGGAAGATTATGAAAGATACAGAGGCGACCGCACCTGGAAAAAAGCTTTAAATTATTACGCCGATGGAAATTATGAAGAAGCTTATAAAACCTTAGGGCAAATTATTCACCTACTTGAAGATATGACCGTGCCAGAACATACCCGAAACGATACTCATGCTCATGAATTAGAAAAATTAACCGGTGACTATGGCTCGCCCTATGAAGAATATTTGAAAAAATATAATCGCCAGACAATCAAAGAACTTCAAATTAGCGACAAATTAAAAAATTCAGGAATAACCCCTCCCAGCCTAAATTCAATTGAAGATTATTTAATAGCCCTGGCAAATTATTCAAATAAATATTTCTTTTCCAAAGACACCATCAATGACCCCAAATATTCTGAACCGAAAATTATCAGAGACGATGGAAATTTTGGATATGGAAAAGATGAAAATGGAAAAGAATTTTATCTTACGGCTATTAAGACCGAAATAGATCAAATAAACCAAAAAATTACAAAAAATTTTTATATACCAACAAATAATGAAAACCAAAAACAAAAAATAATTATTGACGCCTACTTCTCTCGTCTCTCCCGCCAAGCAGTTCTTTACAGCGCCGGAGCGATAAATTTATTTTTTCAAAAAGCCAGAGAAGAAATTGAAAACCGCGAATATCCCGCTCATATTTTCACTTATGACACCTCAAAAATAACGCCCCATTCAATTTCTTTGGTTGGAGAATTTTTTAAAATTGTAAGCTTTGGCCAAAAAGCCATCGGGCAAATAACAAATTTTTTCAGCCAATCGGAAAATCCGCAAACAACCAATGAAAATAAGATCGAAAACGCTTTTTTAAAAACAGAATCAAATAATAAAATTCCAATTCAAACAATCAATCAAGCAGTGGGAAATAATATTATTGAACAATTGCCAAATCAGCCGGATCAAATTCCCGAAGAAAATCACGATGCCGCTTATTTTATCAAGACTCTCCAAGCGCAATCAGAAAATATCAAAAAAATAATCTACAAAGAGCAAAATGAAAATATCAACCAAGAACTCAATCAAAATAAAAAAGAAGATGTTCAGACTAAAACAATAATTCAGCAAAATATTCAGCCGGATACAGAAGAATATCAGGATGTTGTTTTGGCGCCACAAAACGACCAAATTGTTTCTGATCCAAAATGCGCTTTTGAAAATTTCGCAAACCAAACGCCAACCCATCAGATAATTTTCAATGAAATCAATTGGATGGGAGATGCTGAAAATCCGCGCCATGAATGGATCGAACTGAAAAATCCGACAAATGCGGAAATCAATTTAAACGGCTGGCAAATTTTAGATAAAAAAGGAAATATTAAAATAAATTTTTCTGAGAATGACAAAATTTCCGGAAATAATTTTTATTTTTTGGAACGCTCAAACGATGACTCGGCAGCTGATATTAAAGCCGACAAAATTTATTCCGGCGCCCTGTCAAACAGCAATGTTGAATTAGCAATCTCAAACAATTTCTGCTCTTTAATTGATAAAATTTCAGCCAGCCCGAATTGGCCGGCCGGCGATAATTCTTCTAAAAAAACAATGGAAAGAAAAGATGATTTAAGCTGGCAAACTTCTCTTTCAATGGGCGGCACACCCAAAAAAGAAAATTCAATGACAATCATCTATTCTGGCGGCGGAGGCGGAGGAGGCGTAAGCGCCACTACTGCCCCAATTTCAAATTCTCAAGATTCTCAATCGCAAAATATATCCGACAATTCAACTTCAACCCAAAATCAATTATCAAACTCAAATGTTAATCATATTTTAATCAGCGAAATTTATCCGGATAAAACCGGCAATAATTTCGATTTCGTGGAAATTTATAATCCAACAGATTCTCCGATTGATTTAAAAAATTATTCATTAAAAATTTTAAAAGAAGGGGCAACAAGCACTGGCCCGCTAACAAGCTTTTCTGCAAACAATGCCATTGCCTCTAAAAGTTTTTTCCTAATCGGACTTGATAATTACGGCCAAAGCACCAGCACATCAGCCGATGTTTCCCGATCTTCTTATTCGCTTACAACAAACAAATCAGCAACAATAATTTTATATGAAGACGCAAATTCAATTGACGAAATAAATTATAATCCGGCGAATTTTTCAAACGGCCAATCGCTGGAACGAAAATCTTTCTCTGACAATCAATGCGCTGCTGCCAACAATAGCAACGAATTTTTAGGCAATGGCTGCGATACTGACAGCGAAACAGATTTTGAAATCCGCTCTATTCCCAATCCGCAAAATTCGCAAAATTTTCCGGAACCGCGAAACGCTCCGACAACCCCGCAAAATTTCGCGATAGCCTACGCCTCAAGTTCATTAACTTTAAATTTTAGCTGGAACGCCTCGCAAAATTATTTCGGCGCCTCCGGCGCTTCTTCAATCACCTATAAAATAACAGACATCAGCGCCAGCTCAACATTTTCAACTATTGAAACAACCTCAACAACAGCCACGATTGCAATCAATGAAAATAATTTCAGCAAAACTTATGATTTTTCAATTCAAGCTTTTGACAGGGAAAATCTTAATTCTACCAGCTCAACTGCATCAATTAGCATCCCAAGCGCAACTTTAATAATCGCCAAACAGCTTGATAAGTCGGCTTTTGAACAAGGAGACGGCAATGGAAATTTTTACCAAACGCTAGGAAGCGGATTACTCGGCTCGCCAAAAAATATATTATTTCACGCAAAAATTGTTTCTGAAGGAGTTTATTATCCTGCTTATTATTTGCAAGCTAATTTTTGGATGTCTGATAATCCTGATTATAGCAGCTCAACTTTAATTTCAACAAACGGCTGTTATCGTATTGGCAATTATGGAGCTTCTTATGGCATAGCGGACGGCAACTGCGATAATTTAAATAATTTTGAAATTGATGTTGATAAAGATTACATCATACCCGTTCAGCAAACATTTACTTTTGATCCATCAAAATATTACAAGCTCAAATTTATAACATATCAAGACCATGCTATTTTCTACGGCTCAAATGACAGCGCTTCTTATATTTACGGAAAAGCAACAAGATATGACGGCAATGCTTCCAATGCAGAAATTGACGCCGGAATAAAAGATTTATATTTTTCAATTGATTCATCTCTGCCAATTGAAATTCCGGCAAACATTTCCCAATCGATTCCCCAAAATTTTGAGCTAAATTATTCAACTAGCACACTAGTTCTTTCTTTGAGCTGGGACAAACCAAAATATTTTAATGATTTATCGCCGGCTCTGAGCTATAAAATAATCGACATCAGCTTTTTAACTTCAACTTCAAGCTTGATTCTTCCGGAAATTACAACTGCCGCCACCTCAACAACAATTACCATCAGCGAAGTCGGCAGAAAATATAAATTTTCAATTCAAGGATACGACGCCAATGGAAATTCAACTTTAACAACCCAAAGCAGAGAAATTTTTATTCCCCATTCACTGCTTGATCAATTTATAATGGCAAAACAAACTGATTATTCAACTTCTGAAATTGGAACTGGCAACGGCCAATTTTATCAAACATTAGGCAATGGTTTATCCGGAAAACTTGGCGCAATCGCCATAAAAATAAGCGCTATTGGCTATTACGCCGGAGCCAGTATTTTGCAATACAGCGATTCCAATTATTCAAATCTTGAAAATAACGTTTATGACGCGGCAACTTGCGCTGCTTCTCAATATTATTTAAACCTCGGCTATGGCGGAGTAGTTTGCTCTGATTATTATGTTGACGATCGCACCATCACAATTATTCCAGCTAAAACAAATATTATTTTTGATCCGGCAAAATATTACAAAATCCATTTTGGAACCTATCAATCGCAATCAACTTTTTATGGTTCTAGCGACGCAAATTCTTACGTCAACGGACAATCTTCAAAAGATAACGGGCAAGGCACGGAAATTGCCACTTCTCCTCTCCAGGATCTTTATTTTGTGGTATTATCATCTACACCTCATTAAAAAAATGATCGCTGTTTTACATAACATCAGGAGCCTTTATAATGTCGGCTCAATATTCCGCACAGCTGATGCTGTTGGAATTTCTAAAATTTATCTTTGTGGCATTACGCCCAAACCGATTGACGCTTTTGGCAAACCCCGAGAACAGCTTGTAAAAGTTTCTTTGGGCGCGGAAAAATATATTGAATGGGAATATTGCAAATCAACGCCAAAACTAATTGATAAACTCAAAAAAGGCGGCTATAAAATTTTCAGTATTGAACAATCTAAAAAATCGATTCCTTATTATAAAATAAAAAAATCTGCAATATATAATGGCGCTACAACTTGCGGTAGCAATAAAAAAATCTCTTTAATTTTGGGAAATGAAATAAAAGGTTTGCCGCAGTCAATTTTGAAAAAATCCGATAAAATCATGGAAATCCCGATGAGAGGCAAAAAGGAATCCTTAAATGTTTCCGTGGCTTTCGGCATTGTTGCTTTCCACCTTTCAAATTACTAATTCCCACACTAAAAAAATATTTTCTCAATAGTATTTTCTTCTCAACAAAACAAATTGCCTCTCATAATCAGCAAAAACATCCTTTTTTCTCGCTTATTTAGATAAGTTTGTTATCCCTGCGGGATGTTTTTCAAGATGATTTGTTTTGCTGGAATGTGATTTAATATCTTGCTGCCGCAAGTTATAGCAAGTATTCCAATAAAATCTTTTCTCATCTATAAAATTGAAAAATTCATAATATAGAGTAAAATATTAAAATGCTTATTTACATCGGCGCGGATCACCGCGGTTTCCAGCTTAAAGAAAAAATCAAAAATATTTTGAAAGAAAAAGGCTATCAATTCGTCGACGTTGGCAATGCCCAATATGATGAAAACGATGATTATCCGGAATTTGCGGCCTTGGTCGCCAGTCGAATTTCCCAAGACCCGATAGCAAGGCGCGGAATCGTAATTTGCGGCTCCGGCGTGGGCGTTGACGTGGTTGCAAATAAATTCAAAGAAATTCGCTCTGCTTTGGTAAACAGCCCTGATCAGGCTTATTTGAGCCGCAATGATGATGACGCCAATATTTTATCTCTCTCGGCGGAATTTATAAATGAAAATAATCTTGAAAAAATCCTGCTCACATGGCTAACGACTCCATTTTCCAACCAAGAAAAACACAAGAGAAGAATTGAAAAAATCCGAGAAATAGAAAATAATATTTAATATGAACAAAACAAAAATCGCAATCAACGGCTTCGGCAGAATCGGAAGATTATTTTTCCGCGAAGCTTTTAATAATCCGTCTTTGGAAATCGTCGCTATCAATGATTTGGGCGATTTAGAAAATTTGGCTTATCTTTTAAAATACGACTCGGTTTACCGGAAATTTCAAGGCGAAATTTTAATAAATCGCGAAGGCGAAAAAAAATATTTGGTTGTCAACGGCAAAGAAATTCTGGTTTTACAAGAAAAAGATATTTTAAAACTTCCGTGGAAATCGCTTGAAATAGACATTGCCGTTGAATCAACCGGAGTTTTTGATTCTTTTGAAAAAAGCAAAGCGCACCTTGACGCCGGCGCCAAAAGAGTCGTCATCACCGCTCCGGCGAAAGACGCTGATAACGATTTTTGCCAAACTATTTTATCCGGCGTTAATGAAAATAATTTCAAAGGCTGTAAAATTTCTTCAAACGCATCTTGCACCACCAACGCCGTTTCTCCGATAATCGCGGTTTTAGCGGAAAATCCGGGAATTGCCAAGGCTGTTTTAAACACGGTTCACGCCTATACCAACACTCAAACAATCGTTGATTCACCGGTTAAAGGATCCGATTTCAGGCGCGGACGGGCTGGCGCTCAAAATATAATTCCTTCAACTACCGGCGCCGCTATTTCCGTTGCCCGCGCCATCAAAGAAATGGAAGGAAAATTTGACGGCGTTGCTTTAAGAGTGCCGATAATAACCGGCTCTATCGCCGACATTACCTTTGTTTCCAAAAGAAAAACTTCGGTTGAAGAAATAAATAATATCTTAAAAGAAGCTGAAAAATCTTCTCACTGGCAAGGAATTTTAAAAACTGCGGAAGATCAAATTGTTTCCTCTGATATTATCGGTGAACCTTACGGAGCAATTGTTGATCTAAAATTTACCAAAGTTATTGACGGAGATCTTGTTAAAATTCTTTCCTGGTATGATAACGAAGCCGGTTACGCCGCTATGCTTTTGAGGCACACCCTAAAGGCTTCTGAAAATCTTTAACTAAATTTAATGAAAAAAGTTTTTTATAATCGAGATTATATTTTAATTTTCAATCTCGCGATTTTTCTGTTTCTGCATTATTTTAAAATAATTCCAGAAAAACTAGATGAAATTTTTTTAATTTTTCTTTCGTCATTAGCTACCCTGCCGGTTATTTTAAGCGCTCTAAAATCAATAAAAAATAAAAAGATTTCTGTCGATCTTCTGGCCAGTATTGCCTTAATGGCTTCACTCGCCACTAAAGAGTGGACATCAGCGGCTTTTATAAATTTAATGCTCGCTTCTGCGAGAATTTTTAACCAGTATACAGAAAATAAATCTCGAAGCGCCATAAAAAGCTTGCTTAAATTACGGCCTAAAAAAATAAAAATAAAAAAAGATAATGAAATAAAAGAAATTGATATTTCAGAAATAAAAATAGGGGATTTGATGATTATTGAAACCGGCGAAAGAGTGCCGGCTGACGGAATAATTCTTGATGGCGAAGCCAATATTGACCAGTCATCTTTAAGCGGAGAATCGCTGCCAATTGCCAAAACTATTGGCGACCGCATTTTAAGCTCAACATTAAACGTAAGCGGCTCATTAGTGGCCAAAGTTGAAAGAATAGGCAAAGACACGACTTTGGAAAAAATTATTTCCCTTGTTGAAGAATCTCAAAAAGGGAAAGCCAAAATCAACACTTTGGCAGAAAAATTTGCCAGCTGGTATATTGCCGCGACTATCATTTTGGCAATTATTATTTATATTTTTTCTGACATTAAGCTTCTTCTTTCCGTTCTTTTAGTGGCCTGCGCCGACGATATTGCCATTGCCATTCCGATGACATTTTTAGCCGCCATTGGCTATGCCGGCCAGCGCGGCGTAGTAATCAAGGGCGGACACTTCTTGGAAGAGCTTTCAAAATTAAAAACTATACTTATTGACAAAACCGGCACCCTTACAAGGGGAAAATTAAATATAAAAGAATTAAAAACTTTTGGAAATTATCAAATTGATGATCTTCTTAATTTTGCTGCTATGCTTGAATCTGTTTCCAGCCATCCGATAGCAAAAGCAATCGTTGCTTATGCCAAAGAACAAAAAATAAAATTCCAACCGCCAAAAAATTTCAAAGAATATACCGGCCAAGGCATTATCGCTGATTATCAAAATCAACAAATAGTTTCCGGCAATATAAATTTTTTAAAAGAATTAAATTTCCAAATTTCTGAAAATGAACTAAATGAAATAAAAAAACTGCAAGAAAAAGGATTTAACATTACCATTATCGGTTGCGATAAAAAAATAATCGGCCTTCTGGCCTTAGCCGATGAAATCCGTCCGGAAATCAAAAAAACAATCGCCGAACTTAAAAAATTGGGCGTTAAAAATTTAATAATGCTCACCGGAGATAATGAAAAAGTTGCTGAAAATATTGCCAAAGAAGCCGGCATCGAAAATTTTCATGCTAACCTCAGTCCTAAAGATAAATTAAATTACATTAAAAAATATCTAACCAAAAATAAACCCGTAGCCATGATTGGCGACGGCGTTAATGACGCGGCGGCCCTGGCTCTTTCAGATATCGGCATTGCCATGGGGACAATAGGCTCAGATGCCGCCATTGAAGCCGCCGATATCGCCCTTATGAAAGATGACCTCAAAGAACTTCCTGAAATGATAAAATTGGGAAGATATGCGCTCAGAATAGCTTATCAAGATTTTATTATTTGGGGAGTTGTTAATATTGTGGGCCTATTTTTAATATTCAACAGAATTATAGGACCAGAAGGCGCGGCAGCTTATAATTTTATTACCGACTTTTTTCCGCTCTTAAATTCATTGAAATTATTTAACCTTCATTTAAAAATAAAAAAATAATTTTAAATTAATTTATCGGCAATATAATTATAAATTTTGTTCCCTTTTTAATCCTGCTTTTAACCTTAATTTTACCACCGTGCTTTTCAACAATTGTTTTACAAATCGCCAAACCTAAGCCAGTCCCTTTTTGAAAATTTTTAAATTCTTTGACTCTATAAAAACGATTAAAAATATTGGGCAAATCTTTTTTGGCGATGCCAATGCCGGTATCTTCTATAATAAATTTAGCAAATTCCCCGGATTTATAAAGCTTCACAAAAATTTTACGATCATTGGCAATATACTTTACAGCATTGCTTAATAAATTAATTATCAATTCTTCAAGTTTTCTTTCGTCGCCAACAATATAAACTTCCTTGGCGATTCTGCTTTCCAACAAAATTTTTTTATTCTCAACAATAATGTTGAAATATTCTATTAAATTTTCAAGCAGCCGGCTTAAATCAACTTTTTCTTTTTCAAAGCCATCTTCCTGGCTTTCCAATTTGGCCAATTTAAGCAAATCATAAATTAACTTTGAAACGCCATCTATGGATTTTCCGAAAATATTCAATTTATCGCCGATTTTTTCTTTAAAGTTTTTCGGTAATTGTTTTTCTATAAATTCCAATTCTCCCTTAATAACCGTTAGAGGCGTTTGCAAGGAATGGGAGATATCAATCATTACCTGACGTTGTTCTATCTGAAGCTTTTCTATTTTTGCAGTGCGCCTCTTCACTTTTTCCTCAAGCTCTTTTGAATATTTTTTTACTTTTTCATATAATTCAGCTTTTTTCAAAGCCACCGCCGCTTGATGGGAAAAAGTTTTGAGCAAGGTGATATCTTCGCCGCTATAATGGTCGCCGGATAATTTTTCTCCCAAAAATAACGCCCCGATTGTTTCATTTTCAAGCCTTACCGGCAGCGCCAATTTCGCGCCGCGCCTTTTCCCAACATTGCTTATTTCCTCGTCATCTTTAACATTCATTACAAAATCAACCTCATTAACTTTAAAAATTTTTCTTATTTTTTCAAAAGCCACACTTAAAATTTTTTCGGTTTCAAGATTTTTGTTCAAAACGCTGCTTAATTCATGAAGCGCTAAAGAATAATCATATTTATCTTTAAAAAAGATTTTATCGGTTAAACGGCGAAAATATTTTTCAATTATCGGAACGCTGAAAATTCCCAAAACAACCGTAAGACCAGCGCTAAAAATTACAGCCGAACTGGTTATTTCGCGAAAAATAGATTCCAAAATAAAAATTACCAGTAAATAAAAACCTACTATAATCGCAAGCAAAATTGAATAAATAATGCCGCGCTGAATAATAACTTTGATATCCAAAAGCTGATGTCTAACAATCGCATAGCTGATAAAGCCAACCATAAAAATTGAAAAAAGCGGACCGAAAGCGTTAAAATCCCTGATGTTTAAAAATCCAGGAAGAATTAAATTTGTTATCATGGTCGGAAACGCAAATAAACCGATTCCTAAAAAAATATATTTAATTTGAATTTTTTCAAAACCGCTGCTTTTGAAATATTTTTTAATTAAAATAAAAATCGCGGAAAAAACATAAAAAATAACGAAAAAACGATAATAAGGATAAGCTGGTCCGAATTCTCCCAAAAGATGATAATTTTCTATTCTGATATTTTTAACCATAAAATCCGCAAAAGAAAAAATAATAAATATAATCGGAGGAAATAAAATTAATATAAATTTTTTAATTGAAAAGATCTCTGCATAAGAAAAAATATAAGCAAATAAAAACAGAAAAGATATTGTTGCGATGCTCGAAATAAATCCAAGCCGGCCAAAAAAATTAACATTCCCCCAAAAAATCGCCAAATAAGAGCTCAAAATCCACAATCCAATTGAAATGGAAAAAACAGCAAAAAAAATATTGTTTAAATTTTTTTTATTTTTAAGCCAAACAAAAAATCCAAGCCCAATATTCAAAATAACAACTAAAAAAGCAGAACTTAAAATCAAAAAAATCATAGATTTTTATAATTATATTCCAACTTACAAAAAAAATCCCCTTATCTTTAAAAAGAAAGGGGACCCGCGCTATTTTCCAAGTATCCTGAAATCAGATCGCACTTCAAAAATCAACGGGACAGATTCAAATCCGTTGATTATTTTGCGATCGCCGACGTATAAAAAAGGCGCGCCCATTTTTTTATAAAGAAGATACATTTTAAGATTCGCGAATGTCGCAATCTGCAAAATTCCTCTTTCTTTGCAATATTCATACATAAAATCCAAAACTTTCAGCAAAATGCCGAGCATATTTCTATGCTCTTTCAAAATCGCTCCGCGGGAAAATTCAACGCTTTTCTCGCGACAAAAAATATCGGGGAGATCAACATCTTTCTCTATTAAAAATGGCCTGCCGGAAATATAGGGCGTAATTCGCGAAGTTCCAACAACTATGCCATCTTTAACAGCTATGCACTGCAAGGAATAATCATCATATTCATCTTTCAACAAACCATCAGGGAAATCAGACACTCTAAAAAATCCGACTTCTTCGCAAAAAACTTTATATCTTATAAAAAATGCTTGTTCCAACTCTTCCGAAGTTTCGGCAAATTTAACAATCAATGAACTCATTGTTAAAACCCGGCAACTTTCTGATATTTGGCATAAATATAATCCATCGGCACAATAAATTTGCCAGATTCTTCAATGACGCCCATATATTGCCCAATGTCATCTGCGGTTTCTTCGGGATTTTGGTTTAAAAAATGAACAAGCTGATAAAAAAAACCAATATCTTTTATCGAAGAAAAAATAAACGGAACTCGTTTTCTTTCAATAGAAATAACTTCTAAATCGGCAAATCTTCCAAAATTCAACATTTGAGATTCGCTTAAAAAAAGTCCGCTGTGTCCGCCATCGCTTAAATAATGAACCTTCTCATCGAAATATTTCTGAACTAAAGAATTATCGGCAAAATCACCAACAACCAATATCCCGCCAATCTTTAAAAGACGGCTGGCTGTTTTAAACATTCTGACGGGTTCCTCAAGATGGTGGAAACCTCCGAAACAAACAAATTTATCAATGGAACAATCCTCCAGTTGCAATGAAAAAATATCATCCGCCCGGCGGATATCAACGTTTTTAAAACCAGCATCTTTTATCTTTAACTCAGCAAAAGAGAGCATCGCCGATGATACATCATGAGCAATTAAGCGGCCACTTTTAAGCAGTCTGGCAATCTTCTCCGTTAAATAACCAGTGCCGCAAGTTGTTTCTAAAATTGTTTCATTGCCGCGAATATTCAACAACTCCAATATCTCCTCAACGTCAGTCCGAGCCTCAGGATATAATTTCAAAGCCTTCTCATAAGATGAAGCGATCAAATCAAATCTCTTTCCCATAAATTCCTCCATTATTTATCTAATTGTTAAGAAACTTTATTATTTTTAAAATAAATATGATTAAGAAACTTTTAAAAAAAATTAAAATAAAACAAAATTAAAAATAAAATTTTTCTAAAATTTAAAATCAATGCAAACTGATTTTATAACCTCTACCGGGCATAGTGCGAATTATTTTTTTTCTGCCCCTTACATCTATTTTCCGCCTAAGGCTTAAAATATGCGATTCAATTGTGTTGGAAAACGGATCAGCATTCATATCCCAAACGTGCTCCATCAGCATACTACGAGAAATGACGATATCCGGACTCCTCATCAGATAAACAAGCAAGGCAAATTCTTTTTTGGTCAGATAAATTTCTTTGCCGCCTCTTTTAATAATATGCCTCTTGGTGTCAACTTCCAAATCATCAAATTTTAAAATTTCATTTCCCATATTTTTTGGACGGCGAAGCAAAGCCCTAACTCTTGCCAAAAGTTCTTCAAAAGAAAACGGCTTAGTAAGATAATCGTCGGCGCCGGCATTTAAAAGATCTATTTTTGAAAAAGTATCTGATTTAACCGAAAGCATTATCACGGGAGTTGTTTTGTTGTCTTTTCTAATCTCTTCGCAAACTATTTGCCCGTTTTTTTTCGGCAAAATATTGTCTAAAATTATCAAATCATAATCATTGGTGCGCGCCAAATATGATCCCATTTCGCCGTCTTGAACAACATCAACGGCAAAACATTCAGCCTCAAATCCAACTTTTAAAAAATTGGCAACGGCTTTTTCGTCTTCGACAATTAAAATCCGAAATTGAACTTTGAAGCCGAACACTTGGCGATATAAAATATCGTCATATGAACAATAAAAAATACAGCCATATCGCGAAAGCGGAAAGGTTAGAGATAGCCATTTTGCTCGATAAAAGATATTCATATAGAGAGATT
>JACRPK010000005.1 GCA_016214005.1 Candidatus Wolfebacteria bacterium | reverse complement strand
TGTTTGAATTTCAAAACGCCAAAAGAAGTAATGGAAGAAAATAATTTATTCAAAAATATGGATAAAATAAAATTAAGTGATATGATAAAAGTCGAAGAAAATAAAAAAGCCGAGTGTTCGGCTTGAGGGGTTCACGTGCGCAAAGTTTCTACCCTATATTATACTCGGGAAAATAAAAAAGTCAATGGGGGGGTTTGGAGAGAATTTATGCGGGGATTCGGAAGAATTTGGAAAAAATAATAGTAAAAAACAAATTATGAAAAAATGAGTGGCTAAAATAAAGAGAATTTAGTAAAATAAATAATATGCTTAAAATTACTAAATACGCCCCAGAAATTAAAAAAGCTAAAAAAGAAATCTCCGATTTTTTTGGTTTTAATTTAGAAATTGAAATAATAATTGCCAAGAATAGAGTAGAATACGAAAAATTATTGGGCAGAAAAACCGCTGATTGGGAAATAGGAAGTTATTCGCCACAAGAAAAAAATATTAAATTATTGGATCCCGTCCGATGGAAAAAAGACGCTCCGATACATAATCCAAAAAAATTTTCGACTACCATCAAACACGAATTAGTTCATGCCTACACAAATCATCTATCAAAAAATAAAGCTCTCCCTAAATGGTTGAATGAAGGATTAGCTGAAACTATTTCTGGATCCGGACAAAATAAAAAAAATCAATATTTCGAAACTGATTTTTGCAGCAAACTTGATACGCCATTTAATTGGAGTCAGCGAGTTAATTCGGGTTCGGGAGCATATGCAACCTCTTATTTATTCACGCGCTATCTTCTTAATAAGTATGGATTTAAAACAATAAAAAAATTGATTCAAGCGGCTCCTATTTATTATTCCTATAATCGTTTTGACAAAATTGCAATTAATATTTTTGGCAAAAATCTTGCGAAACTTGAAGAAGAATTTTTGGATAATATTCAATAATAATTATTTATGAAAATCAAGATAGAAATAAGCAAGCGTATCTTTTTATTTTACATAATGTTAAACGCGATAGGATATAATCCCGAAACTCATCCTATTCATCCAATTCGAAAAAAAGCGCGTCATTTTTTAAAAAATATCGTTAAAAATAAAATAAATTTTGAAAACGCAGAGAAAATATTAAATTATCAAAATTTAAATAAAGAATTTTGGTTTCCTTTTAGAACATGGATTCTTTGCCATGAACAACCGCAAAATTTTAAAGAAATAAATTCAATTTGGAAAAAATATTTAGATGAAAAAACAAGTTATGAATTCAAAGCCGAGTGCTCATATTTTTGGGAAAAACTAAATATTAAATCATTTTGGAATCAAATTTATAAGGAATATTTGAAAATACATAATAAATGCCTTACTGAAACTAAGCTTGGTGTAAAATCAGCAATATATTATCTTCGCCTTTCAAATAAAAATATAAATATCAATCAATTTATTGTTATTCCAAATTTCCTTGATGAATATCATCGTGGATTAGGACCGCTAATTGATAAAACAGCATATGCCATTTTGGGGCCGTCTCGTAATAAAAACAATCAATTCCCATCTCAAAGAATTATGCATGAATTTTTGCATGCCATTATCAATCCGTTAACTAAAAAAATATTTAATACTGAAATAACAAATAAAGAGCTATCCATAATCAGAGAATATTTAATTCATGCTATTGTTTTGCGTTCAAATAAAAATAATAAAAAATATTATAATAAAAAAATAAAACTGCTTGAAAATCAATATTTTAAAAATATTAAAAAAATAATTTTAATATTAGAAAAATATGAAGCTCAAAAAGAAAATTTTAATAATTTTTTATTACGCGATAAAGATTCAATAAAAAAAGCGTGTCTTTATTAATTAACAAAGACACGCTCGTGGCATTAATCGCACGAGTTTATGTATCCGTACCACAAGTGCAATCATCGCCACACTGGCAATCATCAGTATGAGTCGGACAGGTGCTAGATATACCAGCCAATTCATCTAATGAAGCATCAATTACAACAATATCAGCCACTGATCTCACCTCCTTTCTTATATTAAACTTAATATTTACCGATAACCATGCGTTTAATTAACAATGGAATAATTTTTTTCATAAATGCGCAGTGAAAAGAATTTTGAGAAAATAAATCGCCTGTTCCTGTTAGCGCCTTATGGGCGCAACCTCCCCTACACAGATATTTCACAAAGCAATTTTTGCAAAATTCCATATTATCAACTGTTCTATTGGCTAAAAATTTAAATTTCTCGCTATCAAAATTAAATTTTGAGTCCAAACTGCCAATATGAAATAATTTCCAATTTTCATTGCTATCATCAACGACCTCGCTACAAGCAGTAATTTCTCCGCTATGATTAACCACTATCGTTTTCCCACGCATTGGACTGCAATAAGAAGAAACACCGGGGTTTAAAAAATAAATTAGTTCTCCAACCCGAACGCGTTTTTTATTATTTTTCGCCCACCTTAATGCAATAATTACGGCATTTACCCAATTATCTAAAATCGGTCGCTGAAATAAATCTTTTTTTGTTGATCCTATCGCTCGTCCGATATTATAAAGCGGTTCAATATGGATAGTATCAACTCCAATTTGGTTAAAATATTCCAAAATATCGTTGATAATAATTGATGTCTCATTTGTCAAAGTAGTTCTTACTGAAAGAGGTTTGCAAGATTCACTTTTCCAAATGCGCATAGATCTTTCAACAATATGCGATGACTGATTTCCATTTTGTAGCGGTCTTAATTTATTTTGGACAAAAGACGGCCCATCAACTGAAAAAGTAATATTAACATTTTTATTTATAAGCCATTTAAGAAAACTTTGAGACATAACGCCGGAAGTTGTTAAAATCCAACTAAAAGAATTTTGATATTTATCAATTAGTTTTTTAATGACATCAATATTAAGAGTTGGCTCTCCGCCTCCGAATAGTGTAATTCTTTTACAATTTGGCTCCATACTGATATATTGTTCCACTGCTTTTTCAGCCACTTCAAAACTCATCATTTCATTATTGGTCGCGCCACCATTTGCATAACAATAACGGCAACCCATAATACATTTATTGCCCAATAACAACATTAAATTTAAAGATTTCTTCTTATTAGAAGAGTTTTCAAATTTTTCTGAAAATGGCAATAAAAATCCTTTTTCCTGAAGCTCTTGAACAATAAAATCATTTACCAAAACAACTTTTTTTCTATTTTGGCTATAAATAAATATTCCCTCTTTATCTCTAAAAACTATAGAATCACCAACAAGAATTGGATTATAATCTATCTTCATTTCCTTATCCTCTCTTTCTTTTTCTTTCTTTTTTTAACCAGTTTCTAACCTTAGAACTGGTATTTTTCAAAGTTTCTATTTTATATTATACTCGGGAAAATGAAAAAGTCAATGGCGGGTTTTGGAGAGAATTTATGCGGGGATATTAATATAAAATAATGTTTCTTATCATTCCGCGGGAAATAAATAAATATGTCGGTTTTTTTAGTATTAAAAATCCATTGGCTACACCTCAATTACCACCGGCAAAATCATTGGCCGGCGCTTTGTTTTCATATATAAAAATTGTCCGATCTGATCGCGCATCATAGTTTTTATGTAATCCGCGTCAATTTGCTGATGCCTTGGAATGCGGCCTATTAAATTGCGGATTCTTTTCCTTAAATCCTCCACCAGCTCTTTATTTTCTTTCAAATAAATAAAACCGCGAGAAATAATATCAGGATTTTTCAAAAATTGGCCCGTATGGCGATCCAATGTTGCGATTATTACAACCATTCCCTCTTGCGACAAAGCCCTTCTGTCGCGCAAAACAACTTCACCAACATCGCCCACGCCAAGCCCGTCAACCATCACATAATATGACGGCGCCATTTCTTCAGAAATTTGAGCTGAATTTTTTGATAATTCCAAAATTTGCCCATTGTCAACAATCGGCGTTTCTTCCGGTTTCAATTTTAAAAATTCTTGAGCTAATTGGGCATTTCGCCAACGCATAAAGTAATATCCATGAACCGGAATATAAAATTTCGGTTTCACCATTTTCATCACAATTTTAAGGTCCTCCTGAGGAGCATGGCCGCTAGAATGAATATCAACCATTTTTGAGTGATAAATTATTCCCCCCTGCCTGGCAATGTCATCTAAAAGAACCTGAACGCTTCTTTCATTTCCCGGAACAACTGATGAAGATAAAATTACCGTATCGCCTTTTTTAATTTGCACCTGCTTATGCTCGCCATTGATAATTCTCATCAAGCTGGCGTTAGCTTCCCCTTGCGCGCCCGTGCACAAAAGAACAACCCTGTCATCTTTATATTTATTAATTTCATCAAGCGGAATAATTGTCCCTTCTTTTATTTTCATATAACCAAGATTCTGAACAATCTGAATATTGGTTTTCATTGAATATCCGCTAATAAATATTTTTCTATTATATTTCTCGGCGATTTTAATTATTTCCGCAAGCCTCTCCAATAAAGAAGAAAATGTTGCAACAATAATCCTTCCTTCTGATTTTTTAAAAATTTTTTCTATTTCCACTTCCACAATACGCTCAGAAAGAGAGCGTCCTTCTTTATCAGCTCCGGTTGATTCAAGCAAAAAACTATGAATTTTTTGTTTTCCGATTTTCTCCCAAACATCCATATCCTGAGGATTTCCCTCGGCATCATAATCAACCCTAAAATCCCCAGGATGAACCATTTTCCCGACAGGCGTATCTAAAATAACGCCGATGCTATCCGGAATGGTATGGGCCGTGCCAAAAAATTCTACTTTAAAATTTTCCGATATTTGTCTTGTTTCTCCTCTTTTTACAATTTCAAACTCAAGCTTTGGCGCATTAGGAAAATCTTCCTGGCGCCGCTTTATCATTTCTTTATTTAAAAGCGTGGTATAAATCGGCGGATTGCCGATTTTTTCCATTATGTAGGGAATAGCTCCAATGTGGTCTAGGTGGCCATGAGTGACAATTAAAGCTCTAACATTTTTTTTCTTTGCTTCAAGATAAGAAATATTCGGGATAATAAAATCTATACCAGGAGTTGTTTCTTCCGGAAATTGCAATCCAGCGTCAATCGCGACAATTTCATCGCCATATTCGAAAAACATCATATTGCGGCCGATTTCTTCGAGACCGCCAAGCGCGCAAAATCTCACCACGTCATTATCTTTGGGAATATTATTTTTTCTCACCATTGTCCGCGTTCTGATAACCGGTTTATTTATTGTTTTATGAATCATATTTTATTATTTTATTTTGTGCCCGGAGAGAGATTTGAACTCTCAAGCCTTGCGGCATACGGCCCTGAACCGTACGTGTTTGCCAATTTCACCACCCGGGCACGCCTTTATTTAAAAACTCTCGCTGTTTTTATGTACCAATTTTCAACATTTTTCAAACGCTCGCTTTGAAAAGAAATATATTGGCTTTCTCTCTTATCAAAACCAAAAAGCGTTTTTTTATTTATATGCAGATAATTTGGCGAATAAAGGAATATTGCCGGCTGATCCGAAATTATCAACGATTGAATTTTCCAAAGATTTTTTTTTCGACTCTCAAAATCAAAATCGCTTCTTACTGATTTTATCAGCCGATCAACTTCTTTATTTTCATAAAGCGCCAAATTAAGTCCGGGATAAAATTTTTCAGATGAATGCCAAAATGAAAATAAATCCGGAACTTCGCCTAAAATATTCCCAAAAACTAACGCCTGATAATCGCGAGTTTTTATTATTTGACTATTAATGTCCGCCAATGAAATAATTTTAATATCCGCTTTAACTCCGATTTTTTGCCAATCTTCCTTGATTAATTCAGCAGTTTCTTTCAAAAATTGGACATCCGGCGCTGTTAAAACAAATTCCAGTTTTATATCATCTTTACCGATTTTTTTAGAGCGAACGTTCTCTTCATTTAAAATCCAGCCGCTTTTTTCAAGAATCTGGTTAGCTTTTTCAATTGAAAATTCGCCGGAAAAAACATTATTATCTATTTCAAGCGATTCACCGACTAATGGTCCGTCTATGGGCGACGCATCTTTGCCAAAAATTTTTTCGACAATTCCGTCTTTATTGGTAGATAAATTTAAAGCCATTCTAACATTTCTATCTTTAAAAGCCAAGTGGGTATAAGAATTTAAAAAAACAGCATAATATTTGTTTTCTCCAAGACTAAAAATTTTATTCGGAAAAAATACTTTTGAAATATCTCTATAATTTGAAACTCCCATGCCGTCAATATCTCCGGAATTAAAACTCTTTATCATTTCTTCGTCTCTGTCAAAAAAAGCAAAATTGAATTTTTCTAAATAAGCTTTATGCCCAAAATAATTTTCATTGCGCCTAAAGCTGTATAAATCTATATAGCCGTCGCTTTTTTTATGGAATGCTTCAAATTTATATGGTCCGCTGCCGACAGGCTCAAAATTATAATTAGAAAGCCTTAAATTAACCGCCGGAATTTTAGCAAAAATGTGTTTTGGTATCGGGTTTAAATCTTTTAAAATCGCTCCAAAAAAAGCATATTGGCTCGGGAGTCTAAACTCCACCTCCATTTCGCTCACCCTTGTTGCAACAACGCCTTGCCAATTTTGCGCCAAAGGAGAATAAACATCAGGATTCTGGATTGTTTCAATTGTAAAAATAATGTCATCGCTGGTGATTTTTTCTCCGTCATGCCATTTAAGATTTTCTTTCAAGCGATAATGCCAAATTTTCCCGTTTTGATCCGCTTTATAACTTTCCGCAAAATCGCTTAAATCGTCAAAAATAATTTCGCTGATATCGCGGTCGGCATCGCTTATCGCCAAAATTGGATTGATGAAACTCGGCTGACCGACAATCCCTTCGGTATATTGCCCGCCGACAACAGGAGTAATTTTCGTTTTACTTTCAATAAATTCTACAAAAAATAAAGAAAAAGAAACAAGTAAAATAAAAAAGGACGCCAAAAAGGTTAAAAGTTCTTTTTTTGAAAAAGATTTAAAAATCTGAATAAGTCCTAAAAACATTTTTCTAGCTAATTTTATTATTTAAGATAAATATCAAGTAAAGATAAGCCGGCAACGGCAATAGCTAAGATAATCGTCAAATAAAAAACGATTTTTTCGAACCCGCGGCGGACATGATAAGCTTCGCCCTCGCTGCCGCCAAAAACTCCGGAAAGTCCGGAAGAGCGTTCCTGAATAAGAATTAAACAAATTAAAACAACAGAAACAACGATTTGCGTGATTGAAATAAACATAATTTATTTACTCGGCTATTTTTTTAATAAAAAAGCCTGTCATAAGATTTACAAACCAAATTATTACAGTGGCATAAATAAGAGGTTCTGTTCCAATAATAGTAATCTTATCTGAAATAAAGTCAAGGAAATAAAGAACAATGACGTTTATTAAAATTGACGCCAATCCCAAGGTGATGATGATAAGGGGTGTTAAAACGAGCTTGATAAAAGGTTTAATAAAAATATTGATGAAGGTAAAAATAAGCGCCACAACCGCAAAATTTTCAATTCCGGAGATAATCTCAAAACCTTTTACAAAATAAACAGCCGCATAAAGAGCCGCTAAATTAGACAAAAAAAATAAAAAGATTCTGATGACAAATTTAGGCATAAAGGAAGATCTTATTTATCCACATGGAATTTAATTTGATTTTATTATATAATATATAAAGTAAATTTAAAAGGTCGAGATATAAATAAAAAATATTTAAATGTTAATTCAAAATTTAACTGATGCGACAATAGCTTCGCTTTACAATGTCTGGGGCGGCATAATTAATTTTATCCCGTCGTTAATCGGCGCTTTGATAACTTTGATTATCGGTTTGATAATCGCTTCCGGCTTCGGTTCATTGATTGAAAAAATCGTTGAATCCGTAAAGCTCGACAGCTTGCTTCGCAAATTGACGATTGAATCATATTTAGAGCGCGCCGGATTAAGGCTTAATTCAGCCAAATTCCTCGGAGCGCTTGTTTATTGGTTTTTCGTCATTGTTTTCATCTTGGCGGCAACTGATATTTTGGGTCTTTCAGGGCTTTCGCAATTTTTGCGCGAAGTCGTGACTTACCTTCCGAATATCATTATCGCCACCTTAGTGGTTTTGGCGTCAATTGTCATTGCCAATACGATGAATTCAGTGGTAAAAGCTTCGGTAATGGGAGCCAAACTCAAAGCCTCAAAATTTTTGGGAACTTTGGTCTGGTGGATTATCGTTGTTTTCGGATTATTAACCGCGTTTATCCAACTCGGAGTTAATCCGGCTTTAATAAACACTGTTGTCACGGGCATCGTCGCAATGCTTGCCATTGCCGGCGGTATCGCTTTTGGATTGGGCGGTAAAGATTATGCAACCCATCTTATTTCAAAATTAAGAGAACGCACAGAATAAACCATACCCAAAACAAAAAGACCGCTTTAATTTTAAGCGGTTTTTTTGTTTGAATAAATTATTTATCAATTTGGCAAATGATCAATTTCTTCCTGCTTTGTCCAGCCTCCCAAAAGATGAAGATGCAAATGGTCTATCACCTGCCCGCCTTCGCGGCCGACATTAAAAACGAGCTTATAACCTTTTAATTCCAAATCTTTAGCAACTTTTTTAGCGGCAAAAATAATTTTAGAAATTATGGCTTTATGATTTTCTTCCAAATGCATTATTGATTGAATATGTTCTTTGGGAACAGACAAATAATGCACCGGCGCAGAGGGTTTATGGTCTTTAAAAACAACAACGTCGTCGTCTTCATAGGCAATATTTTCCAAGGGAATTTCTTTATGGACAATTTTGCAAAATATGCAATCCATATTTAAAGCCTCTTTTTTACTTCTTCAACGACTTTTTTTAGGGCTACGCTTTCCTGAACTCCGGTTTTCATATTCCTGATGATCACGCTTTCTTCAAAAACTTCTCTTTGCCCTAAAATTAAAGTAAGGGTTGCGCCAAATTTATCAGCCAACCGAAGCTGGGATTTCAAAGATTCTTTTTCAAAAGATTCAATAATTTTAACTCCAGCCCTGCGAAGCTCTTCAAAAATAACTAAATTTTTCTTTTTAGCTTCATCGCCGATGTGAATAAGAAAAACATCCGGAACTCCTTTTTGAGGAATTTCAATTCCAAGGGATTTCATCGCTTCAATCGCCCGCTCAAGCCCAACCGAACCGCCGACGGCATGGACTTTATTGCCGCCCAGCATTTCTGAAAGATAATCATATCGGCCGCCGCTTGAAAGAGCCATATTATTGCCTTCGGAAAAAATTTCAAAAACCGGCCCGTTATAATAATCAAGCCCGCGCACAAGATAATTATTTATCATATAGGGCAAATTTAATTCATCTAAATATTCCAAAGTCGCCTTAAAATGTTTTTTACAGGAATTGCAAAGTTTATCAATAATTATCGGCGCATCGGCTTTTATCAGGGCGCATTTTTCTTCTTTGCAATCCAAAAGCCGAAGCGGTCTTGCCTGATAGCGATTTTTGCAGTCTTTGCAAACTTTGCCAAGATTTTTCTTATAATATTCCTGAAGTTTTTTAATATAAGCCTGTCGGCAAACCTTGCAGCCAATGCTGTTTATCTGGACCACCAGATTTTTTATTTTTAATTCTTCAAGCAAACGATATAAAGCCAAAATTGTAACTGCATTATAAATCGGTTCGCCTTCTCCGCCTAAAATTTCAAATCCAGCCTGATGGTGCTGGCGAAACCTGCCCGCTTGCGGAGCTTCATATCTAAAAATCGGGCTGATATAAAAAAGTCTAACCGGCTGGGAAAGCTTTGAAAGCCCGTGTTGAAGATAAGCGCGCATCACCGGAGCCGTGCCTTCGGGCTTTAAAACAAGCTTGTCGCTACCTCGGCTTTTGACAAAAAACATCTGCTTCTCAACAATGTCCGTTGCTTCGCCAGTGCGTTCAAAAATCTCGACAGATTCCAAAATCGGAGTTTCAATTTTTTGAAAATTAAAAGAATCCGCGATTTTGGAAGCACTATTTCTGGCCTTATTCCAAAATGGCTGATCAACGGGTAAAATATCATGCATACCTTTTGGCGACTGCAAGGGCTGCGCCTTTTTCGATCCTTTAGAGATTTTTTTTGTTTTTGCAATAAATTTTAATATCTTTAATAAACCGGTTTTTCAAAAGCCATTACGCTGTCAATCGGCCAAAGCCTTACGCGCACCAAGCCGATAATTTCATTTTTCTTAACCGGCCCCCAATTGCGGGAATCAAAACTAAATTGGCGATTATCTCCCATTACAAAATATTCTCCATCTTTTAGCTTGATTTCTTCATCTTTGCCATTGGCATCAAGCCTGAAAGGCAGATATTTTTCATCAAGCTCAATCCCATTTGAATTTTTTCCGTTAAAAATCAAAATTTTTCCGTCTTTAATTTTAACTTCTTCGCCCGGCAAACCAATCACTCTTTTAATATAATAATAATTTTCATTGCCCGGATATTTAAAAACCATCACTTCTCCGCGTTGCGGCTCTCTGAAACGATAAGATACTTCATCAATCAGCAAATAGTCATTGTTATGAAAATTCGGCTCCATGCTGGCGCCATTAACCAAAAAAGGCTGAACTAAAAAATTGCGTATAATTAAAACCGAAATAACGGCCACCAAGGCCACCTCAACAATTTCCCAAATTGCGTAAAGAAAAGATCGCATAAAATTTATAAATTTGCGGATATCCTTGCGGATATCTTATACTTATAAAATATGGAAATCAACCCCAACCTCAAATTTGTCAAATTGATAATCGGATTAGGCAATCCTGGAAAAGAATATGAAAAAACGCGCCATAACTCCGGATTTTTATTTATTGATTATTTAAACAGCCAATTATCAAAAAAATCGCCGGTAAAAATTCCAACAGAAGCCAAAACATTAAAAAGCGATGTTTTTATGAATGCATCCGGAAATTTTGCGGCGAAAACATTGAAAAAAACCGGATTAAAACCGGAAAATATTTTAATAGCTCACGATGATTCAGATATTGAACTTGGAAAATGTAAAATTTCTTTCGGCCGCGGAGCTGCTGGCCATAAAGGAGTTGAATCAATAATAAAATCTTTGAAAACAAAAAATTTCTGGCGATTGCGAATCGGAATCAGGCCGCCGAAATCAAAACAAAAAGCCGAAGAATTCGTGCTTAAAAAATTCAACAAAAAAGAGTTGGCGGATTTAAATAAAATCTTTGAAGAAATTTCAGAATAAATTAATAATTTTGGTGCCGGACCCCAGAATCGAACTGGGTACGCCAGCCTCTTCAGGGCTGCGCTCTGCCAATGAGCTAGTCCGGCATTTATTAAATTTTATCTATAATAACAAAAAGCCTGTTTAAATCAAGCAATTTATTTTTATTAATTTCTTTTATTTTCCATAAAGCGATAAATAATCAAAAAAATCATAGCGCCTAAAATATCAAAAAATAAATCACTTATCGTGTCAGCGGCGCCAAGCTGCAAAATTTGGCCTTTTTTCAAAAAAATATCGCACAAAAATTCATAAAATTCCCATAAAATTCCGATTAAAGCGGCGAAAGAAATCCCAAAAATAAAATTAAAAAAAATCGGCAATTTGATTTCAAATTTTGAAATCAAAAAAATAAAAACCATCGCTAGCCAAAAACCGCCTAAAAAATGCATCACTGAATCAAGCCATAAAAATTTCCAATACCAAAAATTCGCCAACGCCAAAAAATGAAAAATAACGATAGATAACAAAAGCGAAAGAATTTTCTTATTGGAAATCACGAGATTATTGAGCCGGAATCAGCTGGGGAGCCTGCGGCATCATCGGAATCATATTTTTATATTGTTCCGGAATATTTTGCCCATCAAAATTTTTTGGAAATCCTTCGGGAATCTTTCCTCCCTGCATCATTTTTTCTATCTGCTCTTTGCCCGGAATTCCACTACCTGGAATTCCACTATTGGGCATTCCTTCAATTTGTTTAATCGTTTCAGGGATACCTTCTCTTATTTTATTATTCGGCGTTTGATCTCCGCCTTGAAATCCTCCTTGAATTTTAGAACATTCATCTAAATGCTCGGAGCAATATTTTTGACACTCTTCAGGAGATTTGCACCCGCCAGGACCGCCAAAATTTGACCCGCCAAAACCAGCGCCCTCTGGAATTCCCTGCATTCCCCGTATTCCTTGCGGCGGCATCATGCCAGCCGGAGGCATTTGGCCATTTTGACCGCCCGGAATTCCTTCTCCCTGCGGACCCCCCTGTGGCGCTTGTGGCATCTTAGGCATAAATTGTTCAAAACATTTTCTCATTTGCTCGCCTAATTGCTGAGACGGCATCGTTTGTCCTGATTGAACTTTATTCAAAACATCCTCGCCAACAGCTGATTTTAAACATTGCGAAACTTCCGGCGGAGCCATTTCAAAACCTTTCTTCATTTGTTCCATTCCGCTTTTCATTTTTTCAACCTCTTCCGCAGGAATTAAATTATGCTCTTTGGCAAAATTGAAGCAGACTTCTTGATTATTCGAATCATTGCAAAACGCCTCGCATTGATCTTTACCCTTGCAATTACCAGGACCCTTGCCGCCGGTTTTCTTAAACATTTCCGCTTCCTCCGGCTTCATTAATCCAGCTTCAATCGCAAAATTAGCGCATTCATTGCTATGCGATTCATCTGCGCAATAAGTTTCGCATTCATTTTTTCCGCGGCATCCTCCCGGCATTTTACCGGCCTGCATTAAAGGAATCATTTTTCTGGCTTGGATTGCTTCTTCCGGGGGAATAAATCCGGCTTTTTCAGCAAAAGCCAAACACTCTTCCATATGCGAAGATTCAGAACAATAAGTTTCACATTCTTTTTTCCCGCGGCAATTCCCCGGCGGATTAACTCCTGATTTTATCGCTTTCAAAGCCTTTTTAGCTTCTTCAAGTTCTCCTCTTGGGATAAGATCCGCCTTTTCCGCAAAAGCGATACACTCTTCCATGTGGTCGGGATTATTGCAATAATTTTCACATTCATTTTTATTTTTACAGCTGCCCGGAGCCTGCGCGCCTTCTTTCAAAGCCTTAGAAAATTTCTCAGCTTCTTTTAATTCATTTTCATTCATTAGCCCGTTATTTTTCGCAAAATTTAAACAAACATCGATATTGGCCGTATCATTGCAAAACGCCTCGCATTGATCTTTTCCCTTACAACCGCCCGGACCAACTTTGCCAGATTTAATAAAGGCCTTAGCTTTCGCCGCTTCATCCTTAGATATTAAATTATGACCTTCGGCGAAAGCAACGCAAACAGAAATATTATTCTGATCATCGCAAAAAGCTTTGCAAGCGGTTTCATTTTCGCAATTGCCAAGTTCAGCAATCGGATAAACAATATTTTGCGCCTGAGCTTGAGCAACAACAGAATAACTGACAAAAATACCGATCACAATAATAATAATTGATAATGAGTTTTTTAAATTTAAATTTTTCATTTGCATTATTTTGTTAAAAATTCGCATTATTAGCCATCACTTCGCAAACGGATTTGTATAAACATCGCTATAGGGATTTGTTTTAACGCTTTCAAAAGGATTTGTTTTAGCCTCATAAGGATTTGTCTGGGGAATTGTATCCGCTGGGTTTGTAATCGTCTGCCCGCTAATTTGCTCGCCTAAAGTTTCAGGAGCTTTTGGCGCTTCCGGAACTGGCTGAACAGAAACTTTATAATATTTTTGCCAATAAAAAATTCCTGCCCAAGATATCAAAGCGATTAAAATAACAACCGCTATAATAAAAATTATTTTATTCATTATTGATATTATATCACATTGCAAAAAATGCTGCTGTGGATAACTTTTTTAACTTCTAATCAAAAACATCCTTTTTTCTCGCTTATTTAGATAAGTTTGTTATCCCTGCGGGATGTTTTTCAAGATGATTTGTTTTGCTGGAATGTGATTTAATATCTTGCTGCCGCAAGTTATAGCAAGTATTCCAATAAAATCTTTTCTGTAGCCAGCCTGTTCCTGCCTGCCGCCTGCCTGCCGGTAGGCAGGGCAGGCAGGGAAGCAATAATCATAAATTACCGAACGAGGAGGAAAGAAGTAGAAAAATTGAGATGTTTGACCCGCCATCCGCCAACTGGCGGAGGCGGGGAGTTCTCAATTTTTCGTAAACTTCTGACGACGAGCAAGGATAATTTATTTATTGTGTAAACTTCGGCTGGCGAGAAAAGATTTTATTGATAGAGATACTGGCAAGAAAAGATTTTCTTGAATAACACCTTAAATTTCCAATACACTCTTCTATATTTTTGACAAACATTAAAAAATATTATTAAATTCAACCAAAGAACATTGAAAACTAAAAATGGAAACAACATAGCGCGGAGGATTTATGAAAATTGTTTTTATTGAGCCGCAAGCTCCTGGAATCCATGTTTATTCCCGCATGCCCTTGCCAAGACTGGGAACGATAATTTTAGCGACCATTTTAAAACAAGCCGGCTACGACGCTTCTGTGCAAATTGAAATGCTAGGTCCACTTGATTGCCAAGAGATAGAAAAAGCCGATATCATCGGCATTTCCATCACCACCTCAACCGCTCCAAGAGGCTATGAAATAGCAAACAAATGGAGAATAAAAGGAAAAGTTATCGTTATGGGCGGACCGCACGCTACTTATATGCCCGAAGAGACTCTTCAACATGCTGATTTTGTTTTGCGCGGCGAAGCTGATGAGACAATTTTGTCTCTTATCCGCGCGATTGAAAAAAAATACCGATTTGAAAATATTTTAGGCCTGTCATATTGGAGCGACGTTGATGTCATTCACAACAAAAGAGTTCCTTACTGCAAAGATCTCAATAGATTGCCAGCCCCGGATTTTAATCTTATCAGTAATTGGCAAAAACAGATGATAGTAACGCCGATAATGACAAGCCGAGGATGTCCTTATGATTGCGAATTTTGCTCGGTTACCGATATGTTCGGCAGAAATTATCGTTATAAAAATCCGGAAAATGTTTTGCTTGAGCTTAAGCGGCATAACAAGCTCATCAAAGAAAACAACATCAAAAGCGCCGATAATTGTGTTTTCTTTTATGATGATAACTTCACCATCAACAAAAAACGAACCAAGATGCTTTTAAAAATGATGATTGAAAAAGGATACGCGCCGCGCTGGACAGCCCAGGCAAGCGTTGACGTTGCCAAAGACGACGAACTGCTTGAACTTATGGCGAAATCCGGATGTTATCTGTTGTATATCGGGCTTGAATCAATAAATCCCCAAACCCTTAAAGCTTATAATAAAAAGCAAAATGTTGAGGATATCGAAAAAGCGATTAAAAAAATCCATAGCCATGGCATAAGAATTCACGGAATGTTTGTTTTAGGGGCAGATACCGACACTCAAGAAACTATCGACAAAACCGTTGAATTTGCCCAAAAAAACAATTTGGAATCCGTGCAGTTTCTTATTTTAACTCCGCTTCCCGGCTCGCGAGTCTTTGTTGAGCTTAGAAAATCAAATAGAATAAAAAATTACGACTGGAGCCTTTACGACGCCCATCATGCGGTTTTTGAACCGAAAAACTTTTCAAGATACAAACTGCAAACAAGCGTCATGAAAGCTATGTTGAAATTCTACGGGCTAACTTATTTGATAAGACGATCTTTTGCGATCTTCTTCCGCGATTTCTTTAAAGATGCCAAAGGAAGCATTTTGGAAATATCTTTAAAATGGTACGGAAGAAAAAACGTTAAAAATTGGCTTAAAGCCAAAAAAAACTGGATTGAACATTTAAAAGGAGCAAGCTAACAGCTTTGCTCCTTTTTTGTTTTGCGGTTAAAATTAATTAATGAATATTAATTTCCAAAAAGAAATTTTCAAAGCTTATGATATCCGCGGAAAATATCCCAAAGAAATCAATGAAAAAATAATTTCTGAAATTATTTTTCAATTTGCAAAAAAATTTTTAAAGCCAAATTCAAAAATAATCATCGGCCACGACGCCCGCTTAAGCTCGCCGGCAATTTATCAAATAACAATTAAAAAATTAAAAGATTGCAAAATTGAAAAATTAAAAATTATTTATGGAAAACTGATGACAACACCAATGCTTTATTTTTTAACCAATTATTTAAAAACCGATTTTGGCATAATGATCACCGCCTCCCACAACCCAAAAGAATATAATGGATTAAAAATCGTCGGAAAAAACGCAATGCCCATCAGCGGCAAACAAATATGGAAAAAAATTTCGTAAAAATTTACGCGGATTTTTTAAATAATTTTTTAAATCCCCTAAAAAAATTAAAAGTGGTTTTTGATTGTTCAAACGGAACAACGGGAATAATTTTGAAAAAATTGAAAAATAAAAATTTAGAATTGAAAATTATAAATAACAATCCTGATGGAAATTTTCCGACCCACGGGCCAAACCATTTAGCGAATGGCGCAATGGATCAATTAAAAAAAGAAATTTTAAAACAAAGCGCTGATCTAGGAGTTATTTTTGACGCTGACGGAGACCGAGCATTTTTTATTGATAATCGCGGCAGATTTATTGATCCCGACATTATCAGTCGGCTTTTAATCTGGCGCTTGAAACCGAAAAAAATCGTTATTGAAACGACTGCCGGAAATTTATTAAGAAATTTAAATCAAGGACTGAAAATTTACGAATCCAAAGTCGGCCATTTTTACATCAAAAAATTGATGCAAAAAATCAAAGCAGATTTCGGATGCGAACGATCTGGACATTATTATTTCAAAAATTTCTTTTATGCCGATTCCGGAATTTTAGCGGCGGTTGAAATAATCAATGCTGTTTCTAAGCTCCCTTATTCGCTGGCTGATTTTATTGATTTATTACCGCAATATTACAGGAGTAAAGAAATAAATTTTAGAATTGAAAATAAAAATCCCAGAAAAATATTAGAAAAAATTGAAAATGAATTTAAAAATCAAGCAATAAAAATATCGCGCTTAGACGGCTTAACAATGGAATTTAATCCGCCATCCGGCAGATGGAGATTTAATTTACGAGTTTCAAATACCGAACCGCTTTTAAGATTAAATATAGAAGCTGACGATAAAAAAATTTTGGCTAAAAATTATCTGTTGCTTCGTCAAAGTCTTTCGGAGTTTCAATTTCGGGCATAAAAATAAAAAATAAAATATAGAGCAAAATTCCCCAGCCCATCCAAAAAGAAGCCAAAACCCAAGCCATTCTCACAACCCAAAGCGGCAATTCAAAATAATACGCAAACCCGGCGCAAATTCCTCCGAGCCAGCCCTCGTCTGGAATTCTTCGCAATTTTTTATTATTATGTTTTTCCATTTAATAATTTTAGCAAAATAATTTAAAAGTTCAATAGCTACTTTTTTCTCGCCAGTTTCGTTTGATTGAAAATGTTCTGACGCGATATCGCTATTAACCGAGTCGTATTTACCAACTTTGATGCTGTCTTCTATAGAACGGTTGTAGTTAACCGAAAGGGGGGAATGTGCTGTTGGCGCTTTGGCCAACTTGCGCGATCAACTCGGCAATCTTCTCGATGAGGCCTTCACCTTCTGGCGTTGCCAGGCGGTAAATGTCTTCATCCATCCCGCCTTTCCTTTTTACCGCCGCGACAAGCGCGGTGATAATGGTCATCAGCACGCCCATCGCGCTGATCAACTTAGAAACATCCTTCTTAGCCATTATAGTACTCTCCTTGTTTTGGTTCGCCCCTCATCTGCCACTATGGCAGATCTCAGACTCGCCATTGTTAAAAAACTAATATAGTAGAGCAGGCTATTTTATAAAAGTCAAATTGACATACGCTACATCGCTCGGCGATGGAGAATAAGTTATTTTCATTGAAACTTTTTTAAAGGTGTCTTTAATTTTTTTGGCGAGTTTTACCGCTAATTGGTTTTCGGTAGTCGTGGCGATTATCGCTTCTCTGGTTTTTTTGATATCAATAATCCTGTGCATCGGCTCGGCCGAATAAGCTCGATGACCGAAATTTTCAATTAAGTGAATTAAATTCTCTGAAATTTTTTCCGGAGCGTTATAAATTTTCACCTCGCCTTCAAATTGTTTGTTTTTTATCATTGCGCAGGCCGGACAAGTTGAAAATTTAACAGCCAAATCGTCTCTGAGATTTTTGTAATTCCTGAGATTTTTATGCCAAGATTTTTTATAATGAACCGCGTTGCAATCCCCGCAAAAAATAATGCCGCCCTTACCTTTTGGAATCTCCCGATTTTCATTGCGAGCTGAAATTATTCTTTTGTTTGTTTGATTTTGTTTCATATTATTTTATTTATTCTTTTATTAATTAACCGCAAAATTAATCTATTTTACTCAAAAATTTTTCTTCAAAAATCCAGAAAATCGTGAAAATCGTTATTGTTAATAACGCGGTAAAAACCGCAATGCTGTAAAAACCAAAACCAACGGCCATGCCGACTGCCGCTGAAACCAAAAGCCCGGCCGCAGTGGTAATGCCGGTCGGATGCGACCCGTGAAAAATAATAAGACCGGCGCCGATAAAGCCAATACCTCCGATAATATTCATCGGGAGCAAAGCAATGTTAAAATTCGGAAAATTCATCTGCGAAAGTAAATTTGAAATTGTCGTAAAAAGACAGGAAGCAAGACTCACCAAAGCGAAAGTCCGAAGCCCGGCTGTTTTTTTCGCCAACTGCCTTTCTAATCCGATAAAACTGCCAAGCAAAACCGCTAAAATTAAGCGAAGAAAAATTTCATAATTTTGTGAAGTTAAAAAATCCATAAAATTATAATTCTTGTTCCTTGAACAAAGCTTGATGATTATTATTATCTTTATCTTTTTTAATTACTTCAATCAATTTTTCAATAAGCCTTTTCGGGTCGCTATCAAAAACAATTTTGCCTGCCATTTCCTCGGCGCGATGGGTTTTTTTGATCAAATCTTCGATAAGCTCGTCTGTTTCCCATTCGCCTTGCAAGACTCCAATCGGTTTTTTATCTTCAAAAGTGATGGTAAATTCATTGAGCGTGCCCATTCTGCCACAGCCGAAAACCACCGCGTCAGCAGATCTTACTAAAAGCAAGTTTCTGCCAGAATAATTAAAACCAGTATAAACAATAATGTCGTGGTGTTCGGTAGGCAGCTTAAAATAATTCATATGTTCTTTTTCAGTTGAAGCCGGCGAAAGACCGATAACAATGCCGCCGGCTGATTTCGCTCCCTTCGCGGCCCAAAGAGGAAAGCCGGTTGTGGCGCCGTCAAGCATCACAGCGTCGTGTTTAATAATTTCCGCTCCCAAAGTTTCTCCGGCAATAAGCGCCTTGCTTCGCAAATCGCCTAAAAAAGCCGTTTCCGCGGCTCCGGAAACGCAAATTTTATATTTATAAGTCGTATGACAAATGTTGTTATTATCCATAAATTATTTATAACACGATTGAATCCCCTTGTGAAGGAATTGTTGCGTCAACAGCCAACTCGTCAACAATTTTTTGCGCCAACGGATACGACTGGTCATCATCGCCTTGAACCACAAAAACTTTTTTAAGAGAATTTCTGGCCGGCCTCAACCAATCAACTAATTTATTCCTGTCGGCGTGAGCGCTGTAGCCGCTGATTTGCCTTACTTGGCAATTAACAGCAACTTCTTCGCCAAAAATTCTCACGCTTTTTTCGCCGTTTAAAATTCTTCTCCCCAAAGAACCTTTTGCCTGATACCCAATAAATAAAATAGTGCTTTTTGGATCCGGCAAATAACGCATTTCATGGTGTAAAATTCTGCCGCCCTGCGACATACCGCTGCCGGCGACAATCACCTTGGGCGGTTTAATATCATTAATTTCTTTTGACTGCTCGGTTGTCAAAGTAAATTTCAGCCCCGGAAAATCAAAAATCACATCGCCTTTTTTCATTAAGGCTAATGATTCAGCGTCAAAATAATCAGGATCCTGGGAATATTTTTTATAAACCGAAGTGAGTTTTATGGCCAACGGGCTATCTATAAAAATCGGAATTTTGGGAATGCGTCCGTGTTCAACAAGCTCATTAAATTCAAACAAAAGATCCTGAGTGCGCTCCATGGCAAAAGCCGGAATCATTAAATTGCCGCCGGCATTAATTGTGTCTTCAATCGCATCTTCTAAAATATCTTTTCTTCTCTCTATATTTTCGTGAACGCGATTGCCGTAAGTTGATTCAATTAAAACATAATCCGCTTCTTCAAGAGTTTCCGTGTCTTTTACAAGCGGCGTCGCAACATTGCCCAAATCTCCGGAAAAAATTATTTTTTTGCCATTGCTTTTTACCGATATAAAACTCGAGCCCAAAATATGCCCGGCATCAAAAAATTCCACTTCCAAATCTTTTATTTTTATTTTTTGGTGATATTTTACGCCTTCCCAAAGCTGCATCGTTTTATTGATATCGTCAATTGAATAAAGCATTGGCAAGTTTTTTTTCTCTGATTCCCAGCTTAAAACATGTTCGGAATCTATCAACAGATGTTCGCCGAAATCTTTTGTCGGCGCGGTTGAAAAAATTTTCCCGCGAAATCCGTCTTTATAAAGCCGAGGCAAACGTCCAGTGTGGTCAATATGGGCATGAGTGATTAAGACCGCGTCAATGGTTTTGGGATCATAAGAAAACGGCTCGAAATTAAGCTTATCGCAAAAACTCGCGCCCTGATGCAAGCCGCAATCAACAAGAATTTTTGCAGCTCCGCTTTCTATTAAATAATTAGCGCCGGTCACCAGCCGCGCTCCGCCGTGAAAAGTAAGTTTCATCCCGTTAAAGACAGGAAACGCTTTAAACGATTTTTAAGATATCGCTTACCCATTCCTGTTTTTAAATATTTTTCTCTTATTTTGGCGTCTTCTTCATTAAGACACGCCTCATAATATATTAAATTCCACGGACCACGACCTTTTGTCCATGTTGATTTTCCGTCATTATGTTGTTTAAAGCGTTTCCGTAAATCATTTGTAGAACCCGTATATAATACTTTATTTTTTCTACTTTGTATAATATATACATAAAACATAGTTTTTAGTCTTTAACGGGATTCATTATTTTTATTATTCTTTCATTTTCTTTTTCTCCATATCTAAATTTTATCTTAATTATATTTTTTGGCAACAAGCGCTTAATTCTTTCCGGCCATTCTATTAAAATAATATTTTGAGGGTTATTAAAAATTTCTTTCAATCCCAATCCGGAAATATCTTTAAAATTTTTTAAACGATAGCAATCAATGTGATAAATATTTTTATAAAATTTTGATTTTATTCCATAACGCTTTGCCAAAACAAAAGTCGGACTGATTATTTTTTTGCGAATTCCCAATCCCCTCATAAAACCTTGAGTGAAAGTTGTTTTGCCGGCGCCCAAATCGCCGCTTAACGCAAAAATCAATGAAGATTTAGAAACAATTCTGGCGCGGGAAATTTCCTGCGCCAGAATAAAAGCCAATTTTTTCGTTGCTTTAAATGATTTAAGTTCGTAAACCATTATTTATTTTTAGGAGATGTTGAAGTTGATTGAACCGGCTGAGAAGAAATTTGTTCTTGGCCAGAAGCGATTTTCGCATCCATGGCTTTAATATAACCAATTACCGGGCTGTCTTTTTTCAATCTCGTTTTCCAGACAACATTATCATAATTCAAATAAAGATCGTCTTCCGGTCCCCAAAAAGCGTTTCCAAATTTTGTGATGTTATATGGATTTTTTTCATCATTTGTTTTTTGAAGCAAATAAGCGCCGGAAAGTGAAAATCTCGGGAACCAATTAACATGGCCGAAATACAAATCTCCGGTATTAAGATAAACCGCGTAATACGGATCTTCAAATCCATTTTTTTGCCAATAAATAACGCCAACCAAGGCAATCATCAAAACGACCACCAAGGCGAAAAGAATTTTGTTTATCAATGACATATTTAAAATAAAATTTTTCATATTGTTTTTTTTAATTTAGCGCTGGCTTAAAAATATTTTTGCAAACGACCTTTAAAAAAATAAATATTTTCAAACTCCACGCCTTTAATTTAATTATAAAAAAACCAAAAATAAAAGCAAATTTATATCAATAAAAAAATATGCTTTCCTAGTATAAAAGAAATTTCTTTTTCTGAAACCTAAACGGAAGCGCAGGATTTATTCCAGAAATATTATTTTTCAGAACCAGAATATTTTTGCTCCAGCGGCAAAAATTCCTGCCTGCCGGCAGGCAGGTCTTCTCCCTCGGCGCGATAACCCCATCTTTTCTGCTGGAAAAGAGGGGACCGAGCTTATCGCGCCTGCGGGATGTTCTTTAAAATAATATTTCTGGAATAAATTCGCGAGCGGGTTGAGGGAAAAAGAAATTTCTTTTATAGAGGTAAAATATAAACGTTAATCATCAATTGAAACAATTTCCAAATCGGTTATAATTTTCAAATCAAATCATAGCATGAAATTACCATTTATCAGTTTTAAAAAAACGCTTATTTTCTCAGGAGACGTTTTTATTTTATATCTTTCTTTGGCAGCGACATTGCTATTAAGATATGGCCTGGCGGATTTAAATAAATCGTTTTTAACCCACTTAAATCCGTTTTCCGTCATTTTTATAATCTGGATTGCTGTTTTTTATCTTTTTGATTTTTATTCCAATAAATTTTTCAAACAAGATTTCCAGTCTTCCCAAAAATTTATTTTAGCCATATTAATTAATGTCGGAATTTCCATAATCGCTTTTTACATTTTTGAGCCGTTTTTCAAGCTTACCCCAAAAACCAATCTCTTTATTTTCGCAATAACTTTTGCTGCCTTAGATTATTCATGGCGCTTGATCTTATCGAAAATCTTCATTTCCCGAGGCTGGCGAAGACAAATTTTGACAATCGGCGATTCGCCGGCTTTAATTTCAACGATAGAATACCTCAAAATCCATCCTCAAATCGGCTACAATATTTTTTCTTTAATGCCAAATGAATCTGCGGAAAAAATAAAATCCTTGATTGAACAAAATAATATTGAAACGATTATTATTGACAATAATATAAAACGAGAAAATGAAATAATAAAATTCTTATACCAATTTTTGCCAAAGCATAAAAATATTTACAATCTTTATGATTTTTATGAAAACATCTTTCAAAAAGTTCCGCTCAATGAAATTGAAAAAAACTGGTTTATTGACCAAATTTCAACCGAAAGGATTATTTACGATATCATCAAAAAACAAATTGATTTCATCATGGCGCTTATCTTGCTTTTATTATTTTCGCCGCTTTTTATCATCATCTCTTTGCTGATAAAATTCACCTCATTCGGACCGATTATTTTTAAACAAGAACGGATTGGCAAAGACAATAAACCATTTATCCTTTATAAATTCAGAACAATGAGAACAAATCAAAACGGACCGCTGGCAACATCCCAAAACGACCCGCGTCTCACTTTTTTCGGAAAAGTTTTAAGATATTCTCACATGGACGAACTTCCCCAGCTTATAAATATTTTAAAAGGCGATATTTCTTTTATCGGTCCAAGACCGGAGCGAACCGAGCTCGTTAAAATTTATAAAAAATTACCTTATTACGAAATCCGCCACATTATCAAACCTGGCTTAACCGGCTGGGCGCAATTAAATTATAAACCCAGCGCGTCTCCGGAAGAAGCTTTTGAAAAACTCCAATACGATATTTATTATATTAAAAACCGATCTTTATTTTTGGATATTTTAATTTTATTCAAAACCATCAAATATATTTTTATTTCTCATCAATAAATATTATGATTGCCCGCTTAAAAGAACTGCTTTTCCAAAATCGCGGCATGAAACAAACAATCGCCAAAAATGTTTTTTGGCTGAGTTTTAGCCAAATCGGCAGCCGATTAATAAGGGCGGCGATTATAATTTACGCGGCGCGCGTTTTAGGCGCGGCCGAATACGGCGTTTTTTCTTATGCTCTTGGACTATCAGCCTTTTTCACAGTTTTTGCCGATATTGGAATAAGCCAAATTCTTACAAGAGAAATAACTCAAAAACCAGAAGAAGAACATCAATATTTTTCAACCGCTTTTTGGCTAAAAATTGCCGTTCTTTTTTTTACGACAATTTTAATAATTTTTGTAGCGCCCCATTTTTCAAAAATAGAAGCTGCTAAAAATCTTATTCCGATTATCGCTCTAATAACAATTTTTGACGGATTAAGAGAGTTTTCATTGGCGCTTTTCAGGGCAAAAGAAAAAATGGAGCTTGAGGCGCTGGTGACAATTTTAACAAATATTTCAATAACTATTTTTGGATTTATCATCTTAAATTTTTCAGCAAGCGCAAAATCTCTGACTTATTCATATGCTTTTAGCATTTTTATCGGCTTTGCCATCGGTTTTTTCATCGCAAAAAACCAATTTATAAAAATTTTCAGCCATTTTCAAAAAAAATTAATAAAAAAAATATTTGTAGCCGCCTATCCAATAACCCTGCTTACGCTTTTGGGATCGTTTATGCTTAATACTGATTTAATAATGCTCGGCTGGTGGCGAGCTCCGGAAGAAATCGGGCATTATTCAGCTGCTCAAAAAATTATTCAACTTCTCTATACTCTGCCGGCAATTTTAGCCACCAGCTTATTCCCAATTATTTCGCGCTATGCAAAAAATAAAGAAATTGATAAAACAAAACTTATTATGGAAAAAAGTTTGATAATTGTTTTTCTTATAGCCATTCCCGTATTTATTGGCGGCGTCATTTTGGCAAATCCAATAATCCAATTTATTTATGGTTTGCAATATTTGCCAGCGGTTTCTTCGCTTCAAATTCTTCTATTCACTCAATTTTTAATATTTCCGCAAATTTTATTGGGAAATTTTATTTTAGCGCATAACCAACAAAAAAAATTAAATTTCCCGGCGCTACTCGGATCAATCGCAAATATTATTTTCAATTCGCTTCTTATCCCAGCCTACGGGATAGTCGGCTCTTCAATAGCGACAATCATCGCCCAGGGAATAAATACCAGCCTCAATTGGCGCGTTGCCAAAAAAATTTCCGATATTTCAATTTTAAAACATCTTAAAAAGATAATCACCAGCGCGATTATTATGGGAATTTTCAGCTTTATTTTAAATAAATTTAATATTAATATAATCGCCAATATTATTATCTCTACTTTAATATATCTATCAGCCCTTTATCTATTAAAAGAAAAAATAATCACCGAAATAAAAGAATTATTTCTAAAATCAAAAATTGATTAAAAATATCTTTCTAATTTTTTAACTGCCGCCTCAACCGTTAAATTATCTAGCGCATATTTAAACCCATTTTCCCCCATTTCTTTCAGCCTATTTTTTTCCGCATAAATTTTACGCGTTATTCTTTCGGCTTCTTCTAAATTATCTGAATTTGCGGCATATCCGCATTTTGCTTCTTTCAAAACAGCAAACCCATCGCTTTCTTTGTTTAAAAAGGCGACGATCGGCTTAGCGGCTGCCATATAGCCTAAAATTTTTCCTGGCACAAAAGACGTTTTATTATCACTGCTTAAACAAACAAAACCAACGTCAAAATCTTTTACAAGATATGGATACTCTTCTTTTGAAACAAACGGCTTGATAATCACATTTTTAACATTCAAATTATTAATTACTTTTTCAATTTTCTGTTTTTCGGTTCCGTCGCCTACAAGCAAAAAAACCAAATCTTTTAAATCAGAAACATTTTGGGCGACTTTAACCATAAATTCTAACCCCTGCGCTGGCCCCATAATCCCCCCGAAAACAAAAACAAACTTCCCATTAAGCCCAAATTTCTCCCTAAAAAAAATATCTTGGGAAAGATTTTTAAACGGCTCAATATCAATCCAATTATGAAGCGTGATTATTTTCTCCGCCGGCACTCCTTTTTTCTCAATTAAAAATTTTCTGCCGCCGTCGGAATGAAAGGTAATGCCATCAGCTTTTTTATAAACTTTCTTTTCAATCCATTCAAAAAGCCAGATAGCCGGCTTGTATTTCCACCCCTTAAGCATCCCCAAATCAATAGCATTTTGCGGAAAAATATCCTGAATATTTAAAATAAATTTCGCCTCATAACGGCGCTTAATCATTCCGCCGATCAAAGCCAATGGCAAGGGCGGGCTATAAATAATTACAACATCTAATTTTTCACGAATATATTTTTTAATTTTAAAGAAAAATAAAAAAGGTAGAATAAGCTGTGAAATGCCCCTGATAATAAAATTAACCTTTTTTAAAGGAAGTGTTTTAATTCTAATAACTTTAATGCCGGCCTCATCGGAAAACAATTTAAATTTTTGATCTTCTAATTCTTTCGGCAAATAATATTTCGGATAAGTAGTGGCAACCCAAACATTATAGCCGCGCTTTTTAAGACCCTCCGCCAACTCCTTCATCAAATGGGCAGCCGAAGAAACCTCTGGCGGATAAATATCAGCAACGATTAAAATATTTTTCATAAGACTGCCTTATTTCTTATATCCTCTTTTTTTCTGAATTATTCTCGTCAAACCCACAACCAATCGTAAAACTTTGCTGGAAACATTGGTGTCTCTGTAATTTCTCGGAATATTGAATTTTTCGCCCGCCGCAAACTGCTTCGCAGTAATTTCAACGGCCTGTAAAATAATATCCTTATCCAAGCCGGATAAAATCAAAACTCCCTCATCAAAGCCCTCCGGCCGTTCCGAGCTAACCCTTGTCTGGATAGCCGGAAATCCCATAACCGAAGATTCTTCCAAAATCGTGCCGCTGTCCGATAAAACACAAAAAGCGTTTAATTGCAGATTATTATAATCAAAATAACCCATTGGCTTATGAAAATTAACCAACTTATTGACTTTTAACTTATATTCTTCAAGACGTTTGGCAGTGCGAGGATGAGTACTCATAATAATCGGCATTTTATACATCTCGGCAACGGCATTCAAAGAATCGACTAATTTAGTCAAAGATTCTTTGTTTTCAACGTTTTCCTCGCGATGAATGCTCGCGACAAAATATTTTCTTTTTTTTAATTTCAATTTTTTAAGAATTTGGGATTTTTTAACGTCATTTTTGTAAGCTTTCCAAATTTCCGCTATCGGCGAGCCGGTCACAAAAATCGTTTCAGGGTGAACTCCCTCCCTCATCAAATAAAGCCGCGCGTTTTCGCTGTAAGGCAAATTTATATCGCTGATATGGTCAACTATCCGGCGATTGATTTCTTCGGGAAGATTTTCGTCAAAAGAACGATTGCCGGCTTCCATATGGAATATTGGTATTTTCATTCTTTTAGCGATTATGGCGGCAAGCGCGCTATTGGTGTCGCCTAAAATCAAAACCGCGTCCGGCATTTCTTTTTTTAAAATTTCTTCGCTTCTTTCTATTATTTTCGCTATTTGTCCTCCGAGAGTTTCCGATTTCACTTCCAAAAAATAATCCGGCTTGCGAATTTTAAGGTTCTCAAAAAAAACCTGATCCATTTCGTAATCATAACTCTGGCCGGTATGAACCATTATGTGATTGACATATTGGTCAAATTTCGCAAAAACTCGCGACAAACGAACAATCTCCGGCCGCGTTCCAAAAATCGTCATTATTTTAAGTTTATTTATATTAGACTTCTTCATAAAAAGTATCCGGATCGTTTGGATTATAAACTTCGCTAATCCAAATAAGCAACTTCATTTCCGTATCTCCAATATTTTGTATATTATGCGTCCAATTGATTTTCATTTCAACCAATTCCGGCGCGTCACCCGAAACAATTACCTCATCTATTTCATTGGTCTTTATATTTCTTTGTCTTATTTTCGCTTCACCTTCAATTACGCAAAAAATTTCTTTTTTTCTGGTGTGATAGTGGTTGCCCCGAACTATCCCCGGTTTTGTTGTGGAATAAGAAACCTGCCCAAATTCCGGGATTTTAAATATTTCCACAAAGTTTCCCCTTTCGTCGCTTTTTATTTCCAGTTTTTTGTTCATATACTGATTTAAACGGATTTATACTGATACGACAAATAAGTTTTATATAAGTCTTTATAAAATTTATTTTTAGCTTTAAATTTATTTTTCTTAAACGACTCAATCAAATTTGCTAAATCGGGGATTGAAATTTCATTGCTTGAAGATATTGTTTTTAAATAAAAATTATTTTTCCTTTCAAGAGTTAATTCTTTAATTATTATTTTAACAAAATCGCCGACATAAAGAAATTTGATTTTTTTATCATTCGGATTCACGTTTAACTTTTCCCCTTTGGCGACTTGATGACAAAAAGTGGCGATTACGGAATTATAAAACGGTTTGCCCCATTCTCCAAAAATATTAGTCAAACGAAAAATGGAAACCGGCGATTTTATTCTATTTGAAAAATCTTCCAGCATTATTTCCGCCAGCCGTTTGCTTTTGCCATATAATGTTTCTGTTTCCGCTTGAATTGAAGACAAAAAAATCAATTTCGCTTTGCTGCCGCATTTTTCCATCGCAGAGATTAAATTATAAGTCGCGACAACGCTTCCGGCTATCACCTCTATATCCATCCCTCGATTAATAGCCGCTGCATGAATTATAATATCATTTCTAAGAATAAATTTTTTTAATAAATTCGGATTAGGCTTTAAAAGATTATTTTTCGGTAAATCAAAGAAAGATAATTTTACGCCTTGATTTTCCAAGCCCGCCACAATATGCCCGCCGATAAATCCCTTACTTCCCGTTATTCCAATTTTTAAGTTCTTGTTTAATTTCATCTAATGAAAGCAATAATTCTTTAGTTTCTTCAACATTGAGCTGTTTTGTATTAGCCGAAGTATAGCCGTTTTCTAAAAGAACATGGCCGTCTTTTATCCATTCAAAATAATATTTTCTATAATCCATGTCGGGCTCTGGTTTAATTAGAAAATAATCGCCCTTGTCATCAACCCTAATCACTTCTTCATTGGAAATTAAAGACTCGTGCATTTTTTCACCGGGCCGAATTCCTATTTCTTCAACCCCTTTGTCGTAATTAAAAATTTCAATTAATGCCCTTGCTAAATCGCCCACTGTTGAAGCCGGCGATTTTTTAACGTAAATATCTCCGTTTTCTCCATTAGTTAAAGCGTATAATACCAAATCAACGGAAGCGCTAAGCGGCATTAAAAACCTTGTCATACTTTTGTCAGTGATTTTAAGCGGCTTGCCCGAATTCATTAATTCTATAAAAAACGGGATAACCGAACCGCGCGTATACATTACATTGCCATATCGGGTGCCGCACAAAACTGTTTTCCCTCTTCCTTCGCGAGAAGAAGCAATCATAATTCTTTCCATAAGCGCTTTGCTCATTCCCATCGCGTTAATCGGATGGACAGCCTTATCCGTGCTCAAAACAACAACCCTTTCAACATTGTTCATAATTGCGGCGTCAATCACATTGTGCGCGCCCAACGAGTTTGTTTTAATCGCTTCCGTAGGGAAAAATTCGCAATTCGGAACTTGTTTTAAAGCCGCGGCGTGAAAAACATAATCCACTCCATACATCGCGTGAAAAACAGAATCCCTATCCCGCACGTCGCCGATTAAAAACTTCAATTTATCGCTGTTAAATTTATTGCCCATATCAAACTGCTTTTTCTCATCCCGGCTGAAAATGATAATTTTCTTGGGATTATATTGAAGCAATTTCTCCGTTACGGCATTGCCAAAAGAACCCGTGCCGCCGGTCACCAAAATTGTTTTATTTTCTATTTTTTGCCTAATTTCCTCCATAATTATTAATAATAATCTTCTTTAAAATTTAGTCAAATTTATATTTTTTATGTTCGTAAATCTTCGCATCCACAAGAAAACGATACCAAAACCCCTGCAAGAAATGAAATATTAAACCTTCTTTGCCGTCTAAAAATCCCAACCTAATAAAATAACGATAACAAAAATATAAACAAGCGCGGAAAAACATCGGTAAGCGATAATAATATTTTTTCCAGCCCCTGCCATAGCTGCCGGAAAAAACTTCAGATGCTTCCCTTGAGGCATAATTATTATGTTTTTCAATCCACCATGTCAAATCTTTTTTATTATCGTCAACAAAATCATTTTTTAATTTTTCCGCCTTCCCTTCCAACAAAATTAAATGTTCATCCATCGCTCTTTGCTCGGATCTTGCCTTTCCATTTTTGAATAATCTTAAAATCCAAGTCGGATAATATCCGCCATATTTTATCCAGCGTCCCATAAAATAAACTCTCCGTTTAATAAAATAACCGTTCACTTCCGTAGAAGAAGAAATTTCTTTTTCTCCGAAACCTAAACGGAAGCGCAGTCCCTCCGCTCGCGAGCGGAGGGGCGTGAGCGGGTTGAGGGAAAAAGTAATTTCTTCTTTTAACTCTTCTGTAAGATACTCATCCGCGTCTAACCGCAAAATCCACTCATTTTTAATCTCCAAATTATCCAACGCCCAATTAAATTGCTGAGCTTGATTTTCAAATTTATGCTGAACAATTTTGCAATTATATTTTTTCGCGATTTCTAAAGTTTTATCTGTTGAAAAAGAATCAACAATAAAAATCTCATCCGCCCAATCAAAAATATTTTTCAGGCAATTCTCAATATTCAGCTCCTCATTATAAGTCAAAACAATTAAAGATACTGGTAATTTCATTTAATATTTTTTATTTCTTTGTTTTATTGTTTTTGTTATCCAACTATCTAACAAATCACAATTTGAAACAACACAATGTCCACCTATTTTACCAGGCATATGCTTCAAAACTGGCCTAATAAAATGCTGTTTTCCCATTTTTTTATAACCTTCATTATAATGTTGATTGGGAATTACATAAGCTTCTTCAAAGTCAACCCCAAATTTATCACAAATATTTTTAACTTCCTTGGCAAAAATAATATTCCATCCGTAATATGTCGTATCTAAAATTTTTAACAATTCTGTTGTTTCAGATTTTTTAAAACATTGAGTGTCTATACCAATGCCAGAGAAAATTTTAGCCGCTTCATTCGCTTTTTTACCTCCAAAATATTTTACAAAAGTTTTAATGCCCTTTTCTAAATTAGGATGAAGCCCGCGAATCGGACTATGAACTGCCATTGATGATATTCTTTTTGTCGTACCAACAGGAACAGTTGAATGAATAATCACCGATTTAGAATGATATTTTTTAATATAAGCTTTAGTAATTTTTATAAAATCTTTCATATTTGGATAACAGATATGCATAACGTCAAAATTGCCATCAATTTTATCGTTTTTATCAATGACAAATACGTTATAATATGGAGATAAAACCTTGTACAAAGCATTGCCAATCTGACCGGCGCCAATAATAAGATGTTTTTTAGAATAGCTCATAATATTTTATAAATTAGAATATATAATATATAAATAAATTTAATGAAAAATTGTCTAAAAATCAAATCCAATTCTAAAATTTATAAATAAAAATTGATGTGCCAATCCTATAATCAGGATTATTAATATTTTTAAGCCAATTATAATTTCCCGGATATTGTTTTAAAAGATGAACGGAAACCGCAAATAAATTAGAAGTCTTTGATTTTTGATCTGCGTCCCCTAAATCCCACGAGACAAATTTATCACCTAAATAATATTTTAAATTCCCGGCGCCAAAATAATCCAGAAATATTTTTTCAATGTTATTATTTTCTACCCAAATTGCCAAACGTTTTAAATCCTGCCCCCAATCATAATTTGAATCAACCGCGTATTCATAGCCTTTCCATAGCCCGCCTCCAAATTCATTGTAATATGAAATAAAATAAGGAGTGGCAAAAAATACTTCAGCTATATACCAAAAAATTAAAATCCCTACAAAAATTTTTTTAAAATTGCCAATTTCTATTTTTTTAACAGCTTGGGCCGCTAATATATATATTGGAGCCAATATTGGGAGAATATGGCGCATCCCTATATTTAAATTGCTTCGAATGCTATAAATGCCGTAAATAATCACAAAAAAGAAAAAAGAAAAATCGATAAAATGAATGATAATATAATCAAAAAGATCTCTGATATTTTTAAATTTAATTTTTATAAAATAAATTAATCCTCCGACAATCCCAAATAAAATAAAGATGAGCCCGGGAATTGACTCTTTTAAAAAAACCAAGATTGGGAAATAATACCATCGACCACAATCGCATAAAACGCCATTAAAAAATGTTAAATGATGAGCCAATATTGACTGCTTAAAAACAAGCCAAGCCCCTATTGAATACTGAACCATGGGTCTAGTTATATTATTACCGCTCATTTTAATAAAAGATTCTTTCAAAATACACCTTGATTTAAGCGCTAACCCTAAATTAGCCACAGAACAAGATTCTCTGGTAGCCCGAGCTCTTTGAGAGTCTGAAAATCCCAAAGCAAATTCTGTATTTTTAATTTGATTTTCTGCAGAATAATTAATAGAAAATAAAAAATAAGCTCCATAAACTACTAAATAGCCCAATAAAAAAACCGACGTGATGTTTTTAAACAACCTTAACCATTGCTTATTATTAAAAGCATAAATAATAGCTAATACAACAAAAATTGGTATTAGAATTAAAGCTGAAAATTTAGCAAGTTGGGCAAACCCGAAAGATAAAGCGGAGGCGAATAATAAATAGGATGATGGTTCAATGATATATCTAATAAAATAATAAATAGCGATTAAAATAAATAATGATACGCCGATATCAGTCGTAACATAATGACCATGCGCTAAAATACTTGGCGACAAAGCAATAAAAAAAGCCGGCAGCAAAGCCCATTTTCTTCCTATTAAATTTTTTGCGATAATATACGTAAAAAAAATAAGTAATAAAGTTAAAAAAATGGGGCCCAATCGCGCCATAAAAATAATCTCATCTGCGTTATTCCCTGAACCAAAAATAAATTTGTCTCCAATTTCCCACTGATTTAAACTTTCCAAATTTTTTCCATCAGAAGGAAAATTCAAATTTAAAAATAATAATGGAATAGAAGAAAGCGCCTTTATCAACGGTGGATGCTCAATATTGAGCCTATTGTCAAAATATTTTACATAGCTGTACCCAGCTGGTATGTGGGCCAATTCATCAAAAACCAATGAATCTCCCAGCGCCGAATAAACCATCATTATCGAAGAAAAAATAATCAATAAAAATAATATTATTGATTCAAAATTAATTGATTTAAATATTTTTTCCATTAATGTTTTTTTATTAATACTGAATATTCTTTTAAAAATTTTTTAGCAACCATCTCTTGAGAGAATTCCTCTTCAATCATTTTTTTACCTCTTTCACCCATTTCTTTTCCCAAATTTTTATTTTTAAGAATTAAAACAATTGCCTCGCTTAAATCATCTTCATTTTTATCAACTACTATTCCGGCTCGAGACTTATTGATAAAAATTCCTACCCCAACCCCTTTTGTAACCACCACTGGCAATCTCATAATCATTGCTTCAATAACAGACATTCCAAAACTTTCCGAATAAGACGGCAAAACAAAAACTTCGCTTTCGCGATAAGCCGAGATTTTATCATCGCCAACCAACATCCCTGTAAAAATAACATTTTTGCCATCCTGTAATTCATAATCAATAATCATTTTATCAATTTCTTTTTTATAATTATTTTCATCCGGTCCCGCCAAAACTAAAACCGCATTTTGCTCTTTTTCTAAAACTCTAGCAAAAGCCGGGATTAAAGTATCCAAACCTTTTATTTTGTGCAACCGCCCCATAAAAAGAATAACTTTTTTATCAGCCGCAATTTTAAATTTTTTTCTAAATTCAATATTATCGCGCGCGATAATATTAAATCCCCGCACATCAATACTATTAGAAACAATAATAGCTTTTTCAAGAGATAATTTTAAATTTAAATAATCATTTTTTTCTTTTTCAACAGTAAAATGAACCGCCTCGGCTCCGGCTAAATTTCTTTTTTCAATCAACGATATATAAATTTTCTTTTTCCATTCATTTTTTTTCATTGGCTCAAACATTAAACTGCCGCGCGGTGAAATAATATATGGCTTATTAAATTTTCTAGCATAATAAGCCCCCAAAGTTGAAATTGATAAAAAAATTGAAGTAATGTGAACTAAATCAAAATCTTGAATATTTTTCTCCAAAGCGCAGTGTAATTTATAAGAATACTGCCAAGGCCGAAATGTAATCGGGAAATAAAAAACTTTAACGCCATCAATATCAACCGCTTGATCAAACGGAACATTCAAAACTTTTGAACCATCAATATTTGTCGTATAAACCACTACCTCAACACCATTTTTAACAAGCCCTTTATTTAATTCATGAACACTTTCAATCGGCCCGCCATAACGATGAGCAGGGATATATGAGGGCACGATGTGAAGAATTTTCATTTAATCAATAGTTTCTTTTTTCACTAATAAAAAATTAACAAATAATAAAATTATTAATGTCCTAATAATTCCTACATAAACCGGCGCTATCCAATCTTCCATACCTTTTATTATTTGAATCCATAAAACACTATAAATCATAATCCCAGAAAGTGAAACTTCCGGCCCGTTGATCAAGTATTCATAAATTAAACGGAATAATATTCCCATAAAAAACATGCCAAAAATAATTCCCATAAGGCCAAAATTTAAATACCAATCGCCCAATATCGTAGGGCCTACGCTAGTTGTGGTATCCCCATCGCCTAAAACTCCTATTCGCCGACCAAATTCATTGCCGCTTGCATTTATGCTAAGTGGCTTGTTTTTCCACAAAAATCTTGGAGGACCAAATGTGAATAAAAACTCGCGCAATGTCGCTCCATACAAAAAAGGCTGAGGATGCTGAATAATCGAACTAATAATAACTACCTGATTGGCTCTTACTAAAAAATTATCAGCTACAAATTTTCCAATATTACTAGCCGCAGAAATAACATTAAATTTATTATCAGCAACTTTTTGTCCGCTAATTTCACCTTTTTCAATAACCGATTGAATCGCTTTTCCTACCTGACTATTCAAACTACTATTATTGGAATTATACGCGGGGAAGCGGCATATTGTTCCAAGCGGAAAAAAAATAATAATTGAAAAAAATAAAATTAACGAAAGTTTTAAATAATTTTTTTCTAAAACATACCAACGAACAATTAAATAAAGCAAGATTGGCGTAAAAGCAAGCACTCTGCTACAGGAAGGAATTGCATAAATCATCTCAAACATAAAAATCCCCCAGGCAACAACACGCCAAATTTTATATCTATTATCATTATTTTTAAAAAGATAGAAATAACTGCTAAAAGCGATGATTAAAGCGATATATGAAAACCAATCAAGCGCCCCAACCAAGCTATATAAATAACTTTTTTCAAAAAGCGGATTTCGAGCCAGATAAGAATATCCGCCCCCCAAAATTCTTATTGTTTTTATAATCAAACTAAAACCAAAAATAACGGCAAAAACCCAAGGAACTTTATTAAAATCCCATTCTTTCTTTAAAAAAAGATTTGATGATTTTTTAATAATAACCGAACCAAGCGCGCTGGAATAACCAAAAATTAAAAAAATAAGGCCAATAGTCATATATAAAATGACCCTAAAAGAAAAAAGAGGGCTAGTAATTGATGAATTTGTCGAAATACCTAAAAAAAATAAAAGCGGTGATAAATAAAAAATTATAAAATAATAAAGAATGACGGAATTCCCCAGCGCGAATAAATCGAAACTTGATATTCTATTTTTAATATTGGTCAATAAAATTTGGATCATTTTATCAAATAAAATCTATTTTTTAGCTTCAATATAAAGCGAATGGTCGGGATAAACGTCTAAAAAATTTATATCCGGACATTCTCCTTTTTGATAACTTTGTTTTTTAATTTGGGAAAAATTAATTTCTTCGAGAAGTTTTTTTAATGTCTGAAAATTATAATTATATTTATGCATATGAAAATCGTAAGCGTCGGAAGTATAAAAAAAACTATCCAACATTTCTTCCACTTTGCCTTTTTGATACATTTTAAAAGCAATATCCAAATCCGGCACCGCCAAGCGAATCAAACCATTCTTTTTTAAAATCCGCCTACATTCCTGAATAAATTTTTTAGCTTCATTTTTAGCAAGATGTTCCAAAAAATGGCTAGCATAAATAACATCAACGCTTTCATCAAAAAATGGAGCGCCGCGGCGTAAATCGTAAAAATAAAGTTTATTATTTTTAATAATATTATTAAATTCTTTAAAGCTATAATGAGCCGACGAGCCAGCTAATTTATAAAGTAATTTATTTATAAAATTAAATCGTTTTAACCCCAAAAAAGCGGTTAAGCTTCCATCAATATTAATCCAATGCGGCAAACATCTTAACCCGCAGCCCAAATTAACTAAAACATCGCCCCTTGATTCATCTATTTTGATTCTCCGATTTTTTACGATAAAAGATAAAAAAGGAATGGCAATTTTTAAAATTTTCTTTTTAAACATATTTATTATTTATAAATGCGGAGTTTTTCCTATAATATTTTTCAATACCCTAATTCCATTGTCGCAAATATTTTTACCGAAGATCACAAGCAACGCAATATAAATATAATAATAAATACTGATATTGAAACCAAGCTTGTTAACCTGGGCCACATAATTAAAAAAAACCTTTAATCCTTTATCTCTATGGATAGACAAACTTGGATAAAAATATTTAGACATATCTTTCTTTATAAGAGCAGTCACGTTTAAATTATATTTTTTATCAAAAAATTCCATCAATTTAGAATAACCGCTTAAAAAACGCAGGGAGTTTTCCACATTACACGGCCGCGGAACATAAATTTTTTTATCAGCAAGATATAATAATTCTTTATCCCTATAATTTGTTAATAAAACCTCCTGGGTAAGAACTTCATCAAAATAAGCGGACTTATATTTTAAAACCACCTCACCCAAAAGATATATCTGAAAAAGCGCGGTGCCGTCAAAATCATCAATAAGATAAGACAATACTAAATCCCTTCTAATGGTAAATCCTGATATAAACACGCTCTTCCTAAAAAGATCTATAAAGGTATCCTTGCCGGAATTAAAAAATTTTGTTTTGCCATAATATCTGAAATTTTCAATCTTTCCATTCGCGTCAATTTTTTTATGAGATCTTAAAACATACCCCAGATCTTCATGATTTTTTAAAAAATCAAATAATTTATCCAATGCCCCAGAAACAAATTGATCATCATCGCCCATAAAAACAATCCACTTGCCGGAAGATTTTTTTATTAATTCTTTTAGATTCTTGTCATAACCAAGATTCTTTTCATTGTCAATATAAATTATTTTATATTTTGAACCGCTTTTATACTCTTCAACTATATTTCTTATTTCTTTTCTTTTGGGGCTATCATCCTCGCAAATTACAATCTCAATATCTTCAAAATTGCGAAAATCAATGCTTTTTAAAAGCTCGCTCAATTTTTCCGGTCGATTATAACTGGGAATACATATTGAAACAAAGGGAAATGCTTTAATTAAATTCATAAAAAATGATATCACTAAATAAAAATAAATAAAATATTTTTTATTTATTTTTAAATACTACGAAAATTTCTTCCAATATTTTTTCTTTCAATAAATAAAGACATAATAAATAAAATACTGCAGAAATTATAACATTTGCCAAAACATGAACGCCTGATAATTTTAAAACATACGTAAAAAATCCCATCAATAATGCCCCGATAGCCGGCTTTAATAATTCCGCCGCAATATGAAAATCCTGCATTTTTTTTGTTTCCCGCCAAAGTAAAATAATATAAACAAAAAATGAAATTAATGTGGCTATTGCCGCTCCCGCCATTCCATACCAAGGAATCAATAAAAAGTTAAACATTAAATTACACAATGAAGAAATAAAAGCGCATCTAATCATTTTTGATTGTTTATCAAACGCAAATAATAAATTAGATAAAATTGGCAGCGGGTGAATAGCTAAAATAGAAAAAAGAAGAATCGCAAAAACATTTGCGGCCGGAGCATAGCTGGGACCAAAAATAAAACTTATTAAAGAATTTTTAAGAATAAAACCTCCAATAATTAAAGGAATGGCAACAATAAAAATAATTTTTAACGCTCCCTGAGAAATTATTTTCATTTTTTCTCGATCCGAATGCGCAAAACGGGACAAACTTGGGAAAATTGCCGCAGCGGCAAAACCGGGGAAAATCGCTAAAATGCCAACCAGCTTTTGCGCCGCAGAATAAAAACCTATTTCCTCGGTTGTTTTCCACCATCCCAACATTACAATATCAACATTAAATAAAAACGCTCCCGCAAGCCCTCCAACGGCAAATGGCAAAGCCGATTTTAATATCGGCATCACCAATTTTCTTTTAAAATTTTTAATAATCCCATTTATAAACGACCTCAATAAAAAAATAGCGGCTAAAACTCCAACAAAAGAAGCTGCTGAACTTGCGGCAATAAAAGATTTAGGCGTTGGCCAAAAATATAATGCAATAAAGCCGAAAACCACCAAAGAAATATTTCCAACCGTAATAATCAGCGCTTCTAATTCCATTTTTTCTTTACCCCTAAAAAACGCTGTAAAAAGATCTCTTAAATCATCAAAAATAAAAATCAATGCCGCAAAAGGGAAAAGAACAACAGCGGATTTAACCCCGCTAAATAAAGGAGCAATAAAAATAACCAATAATGCTGTAATAATTAATAAAACAATTTCTATCCAAAAAGATGTGGAAAGATAAATATGCCGCTCTTCCGGTTTTTTTGCTATTTCGCGAGTTAAAATAGCATCCACTCCGATATTTTTAAAAAATGTAAAAAAACCCGCCAGCCCCAAGACATACGAAAAAACTCCGTATCCTTCAACCCCCAACTTCCTTGTGGCATAAATAACGATTAAGGCCTTAAAAAAACGACTGCCGGCGTTACCAGTAATAAGCCAAATAAAATTTTTAAAAATAGTGCCGCGAACCGTTTTGCTATCAGAAAAAAACAATTTTTTTACTTTTTTAATCATATTAATTTAAAAAGTAATTTTTTTCAAAAATAGAAAAACGAAGATGCCGACGATCAAAAAATATTTTATAAAACCTATAAAATACCCTCAATATGATTCTTGGCATTAAAAAAAACGGCAGGGCAATCCAAAATTCCGGAAAATTCCAATAACATTGGAACATTTTTTTTATTTTTGGCGTTTTAGAGCCAAAACCAGTCGTAAAACCCAACGCCCGTTCAACTAAAACGGCGCGCCAAATTTGACCAAATTGCTTAGCCAAACCCTTTTTAAAAGATTTTTTATTAAATTTATTCTTAAACTTTTGAGAAATTAAAAAATAATTAATTCCATGCACTTGGAAAGAATCATACCACCTGACTTCGCCGGAAGGTTTTGCGGTGCACAACATATAAGGTTTTTGTATAAAATAAAATCTTCCTTTTCTGCCAGAAAGAACATGAAGCGATAAATAAAAACACGCCAAAGCGCTCCCAATAAATTTTTTTGATTCTTCCATTCCTTCCATAGCTTCTTTTCTCTTAATAATGGACGAAAAACCCAATAAACCAACATCGGTTTCAAAAACCTCATCAGCATTTATAAAAAATCGATCTCCTCCAAAATCCACCCCCACATCACTTTGATTATGGATTCCAGCAGAATTAATCCAAATAAGAGAAATATCCGGAAATCTTTTAATAGTTGTTATTATTTTATTGATTGCTCCATCTCCCATAACATCATTCCCAAACCACCAAATATAATCGCCTTTTGCCGATTCAATTAAAGACAATAAAGCAATATCATATCCTCCTATGGCGGCTTTTTCCCCTTTAAAATATCTTAACTGACCGGGAATCTTAGTGAGATAACTATTCACTATTTTCTCGGTCTTATCATCGGTGCTGTCATCACGAATTAAAATTTCAACTTCCGGCGTTGATTGTTTAGATAAATTTTCAAGAAGCAATTTTACATTATCGGGTTCATTATAAGTCGGAATACAAATACTTAAAATAAATTTTTCTTTTTTAAACAATTTTTCCATAAATAAAAATAGGCTGTTTTTTATTTTATTTCAACCAAAGGAGAATCTTTTATTAATTCAAACTGCTTACCCCAATCAGTTTTAAATGCCCAAAAAGTGGAGAAATTATTTCGAAATGCAAGACCTTCTTTTAATTGGCTGACAAATTTTGAATCAAATTCTTTCGGATTGATAAAAAACGCATCAACTCCGTTTGAATCAACAGTTAAAAATTTATAACCATATTTTGCCAAAAGAGTTTTCCATCCATTAACTGAAACACCCCAATAAATTCCCGGAAGAAGGCCTTTTTCCCTTTTTTCATAAATCCCTTCATGATATTCAATAGTTACTTTCATATCCGGACCAAAACAAGAATTATATTCCACAACAATAATTTTCGGCTTAAAACCTGCATTTAAAATAGCTTCAACAACATAATAATCAATACCATCTATATCCAATGAGAATACATCGGGATTAAGATAAAGGGCTTTTTCTTTAATTACGCCGATATTATCTTTATCGACAAATAAATTTATGGCATCAATTTGGCACAAAGGACTTAAAAGATATTTACACCTCCACGAAAGCTTCGGATTCCCATCAACCATAATTCCGGTATACCTTCTGGCAAAGGCAAGCCAAGCGGTATTATTCTCAATGCCGTCATTCGCTCCAATTTCAATAAAATAACGGTTCGGATTTAAAATTTTTCTTGTAAGAAAATCTATTATTCCATCTCCCCCACTTTGGCTAAAACCGGAAAATTCCCATGAAAGCGGGTCAGTTTCATCAATTTTTCTTAATCCGCTAGTTGCCGCAGCGCGAGAAAGCGCCATATTAACCTTACTCATCCCTATAAAATAATAAATATAATAAAAATATTTAAAATATCTTTTAATTTTTTTAATCATAAAATATAATCTATCTTTAAATATTGCCTTTCAATTCCGCTTCAACCATAATTTTAACAAGTTCTTTAAATTTAACTTTCGGTTCCCATCCTAATTTTTCTTTAGCTTTTGAATAATCTCCGATTAAAACATCCACTTCAGCCGGCCGGAAATATTTCGGGTCAATTTTAATAATTGTTTTTCCTGTTTTTTTATCTATCCCCTTTTCATCTATTCCTTTTTCATCCCAAACTAAATCGAAATCCAACAATTTGCATACTTCTTCAACAAATTCTCTCACTGTATGAGTTTCATTAGTCGCCAATATATAATCATCCGGCTTGTCTTGCTGAAGCATCAGCCACATTCCTTCAACATAATCTTTCGCGTATCCCCAATCTCTTTTAGCGTTTAAATTTCCTAAATATAACACTTCTTTTTTACCTTTTTTAATTTCCACTAGACCGGAGGTGATTTTACGAGTAACAAAATTTTCTCCCCGTCTCGGCGATTCATGATTAAATAGAATTCCATTACACGCGAACAAATTGTAGCTTTCCCTGTAATTTACCGCCATCCAATAAGCATAAACCTTTGCGATGCCATAGGGGCTTCTCGGATAAAATGAAGTTGTTTCTTTTTGAGGAACTTCCTGAACCTTGCCGAACATTTCCGAGCTTGATGCCTGATAAAATCGAGTTTTTGGACTATCATGGCGAATCGCTTCTAAAAGTCGAGTTGTTGAAAGCGCGGTTGTATTGCCTGTGAATTCTGGAATATCAAAGCTTACTCTCACATGGCTTTGAGCGCCAAGATGATATAATTCATCTGGCTGAATATCGCGCATAATCCGATGAAGAGAACTTGAATCAGTCAAATCGCCATAATGAATAAAAAACTTCTTTTCCTTATAAATATCAGCTTCCGTATCTGCCATTAAATGCTCAATCCGCTGCCTATTAAAGGTGCTTACGCGCCTAACTATACCATGAACTTCATATTCTTTTTCAAGTAAAAATTCCGCTAAATAAGAGCCGTCTTGGCCGGTAATGCCGGTAATTAATGCTTTTTTCATATTATTTATAAAATAATAATATCAAAATTAAAATATTTACCCAAAGAGGCATTAAAAATAACGGCATCGCAATCCAAAATTCTGGAAAATTCCAGTATAATTTAAACATTTTCCAGCGTTTGCCCTTGGGGGTATCCCAGCCGCCGACCCAACCTACCAATATACCGCGCCATAAAGCGGAAAAATTTTTTGCTAAAATTCTTTTAACAAAACTTTTACCAAATTTATATTCAAACTCTTTAAGAATATTATAAAAATCTACTCCGAAATAATTAAAATATTCATTTTTAATATCTCCTCCCGCAATAATTATTTTTTTATTTTCTTCAATTTTTTCCTTTAATCCCCGAAGATGTAAAACTTGATGCAATATGTAGGCTCCTCTCAAAAAATAGAATTTTCCATCCCCAGATAAATTATAAAATACAGGAATAAGAGCAGCGAATGAAAATCCTTTTATATATTTTTTTGCTAATGGCAATGAAAGAAGTGCTTCTTCTCGCCGCAAAAATAATGATGATAGAAGCCCAATATTAGATCCAGCTACTTCTAAAACATCTTTTCCATCCTTAAAAAATCCATCATCTCTATTGATTGCTAAATTTTCAATTTTTTCAAATCCAAAATTAACAAAAATAAAAGTAATCTCCGGATACTTTTTTACCAATTCCAATGTCCGGCTTATCGCTCCGGGCATAAATTCATCATCATCGCTGAACCACCAAATATATTTTCCAATCGCGCTTTCCAGTAAAAATAAATTAGCGGCGTCAAGTCCTATTTTTTCTCCTTTGAAATAGCTTAATTTTGACAAAGGCTTGAATTTTTCAACTAATTCATCAAAAACCTTTCTA
>JACRPK010000006.1 GCA_016214005.1 Candidatus Wolfebacteria bacterium | reverse complement strand
TGTCCAGGTCCATATAGATATTGACCACTTAGGTTTGTAGACTAATAACATCTTTTGTCGGCAATCGACCAGTTTGCCATTTGCGATAATAGGCTTCGGGAGTCAAATAATTCAGCGACTCATGAGGCCTTATTTTATTCCAAACATTCTGCCAATCAACGATTCTTTTCTGCATAACTTCCAAGATGGGAGAAATATTGCCTTGCTGATAAAATTCTCTTTCATCGGCGCTATGCGATGATTCCACATAACAATTTTGTTTCGGATGTCTGGGATAGATAAAGTAATGGGGAATATTCAATTTCTTGCATAATTCATCAAACTTTCCCAAAAATTCAGAACCATTGTCGGTTTGAATGTTCTTTATTTCAAAATCAAAATTATTCACGCATTCTTGAAGAAAATGAGCTCCGTTTCTTGATGTGGCTGAAGAATATACTCGCAAAACTCTGCCTTTGCCCAAAACATCTATAGCGGTGAATTGATAAAATTTCCTTCCCCCGATTGTCATAATATGCTTGGTGTCTATTTGAACCATGTCTCCGGCCTGAGATACCTTGAATCCGCGCGGAAATCTCTTTCTCGGGTTCTTAGCCGCCTGGCTTCTTTTTATTGATATTTTTGTTTTGATCATGTTTTTTCTTTTGAGTATTCTGCCTATGGTACTGGCTGAAATAATTATATTTTCTTGTTTCAATATCCCTTGAATTTTATATTTTGACCAAGCTGGATATTGTTTTCTGATTCTGACGACTTTGGAAACAATTTCCCAAGAAACAGCCGTCTGTCTCAAATTCCTCGGCCGATGAGATTCGTCATTCAATCCTCTTGGACCTAATTGAACCAATCTCTTTTGCCAGCTTCTAATCGTATATCTGGTCAAACAGAAATGTCTGGTGCCAAAAGAGCGCAACGAGCTATTGATATCGCTCCCGGCAGGACATAGCCGTATATTGTCATATGTCTGCCAGCATATCTGCCTTGCATATTCTTTTTCAATGTCTTGGGTGGATAGTATCATATGAACCAGCGCATATTATTGACATCGCAAATAAAAAAATATAATATTTATTTATGCCAAAAATACAATCAGCTAAAAAAGCGCTAAGGCAAAACATCAAGCGCCGAAAAGTAAACGTCAAAAGAAAAACCGAATTAAAATCGGTCATTAAACAATTCAAAAAATTAATCGCTGAAAATAAAAAAAGCGATGCCGTAAAATATCTTTCGCAAGTTTATAAAAAGCTTGATAAATCCGCCAAAATAAATGTGATAAAAAAGAATAAAGCTTCCCGCCTAAAATCAAGACTTAGTAAATTGATAAAATAAATATAATTATATATTATACCGCCTATCAAAATATTTCCAGCATATTTAATAAGCCAGCGGATTTGTTTAAAAAAATCCTCCAAATTTTGGAGGATTTTTTTTATTTACTCAACGCTTTAATTGAAAGCCCAATTTTTCCATTTTCAACTTTAACTATTTTCGCTCTCACCACATCGCCGATTTTCACGACATCTTCAACTTTATTGACAAAGCCTTCTTTGAGTTCGGAAACGTGGATCATTCCATCATTGCCTCCGTCCAAATCCACTATCGCGCCAAAATCTAAAATTTTAATCACCTCGCCTTCAATAATTTCGCCCACCTTAAATTCACGGGTTATTGATTTAATATAATCAACCGCCATTTGAGCTTTTTTCTTATCAACCGAAGACACAAAAACTCGCCCGCTTTCTTCAATATCAATCGTATCCACGCCAGTTTCTTTGGTAATTTTTTTAATCATCTTGCCGCCTGGGCCTATCACTTCTCCAATTAATTCCGGATTAATTTCTAAGGTGATGATTATCGGCGCGTAAGCAGAAGTTTGAGCTTTCGGTTTATCAATCACTTTATTCATCACATCCAAAATTTCCAGCCGCGCTTTTTTTGTTTGTTCCAAAACTTCGCCGAGAGTTTGAACGCTAATGCCGTCTATTTTCACATCCATTTGCATTGCCGTAATGCCATCTTTGGTGCCGGCAACTTTGCAATCCATATCGCCGTAATGATCTTCTGGCCCTTGAATGTCCGTTAAAATTTTATATTTGCCCCCATATTTATTTTCAGAGTCGCTCATCAATCCCATAGCAATGCCAGCCACCGGCTTTTTAATCGGCACTCCGGCATCCATCAAAGACAAAGCCGCTCCGCAAACGCTTGCCATTGAAGACGATCCGTTTGAAGATAAAATTTCTGAAACAACGCGGATGGTATAAGGGAATTCTTCCTGGCTTGGGATAATTGCTTTAACAGCTTTTTCCGCCAAATTTCCGTGCCCAATTTCGCGCCTGCCAACTCCGCCCATTCTGCCGGTCTCGCCCACAGAATAATGGGGGAAATTATAATGAAGCATAAACCTGCGCTTGCCGGAAATTTCCATTGTTTCAACTAATTGTTCGGCTCCGGGAGCCGCTAAGGTCGTCACAGCCAAAGATTGCGTATTGCCGCGGCAAAACAACGCTGACCCGTGAAGGCGCTTGAATAAGCCAATTTCAGCGTAAAGTTCTCTTACCTCATCAAGCCTTCTTCCGTCCGGCCGTTTATCGCTTTGAATAATATTTTTATGGACGATTTCGTCAAGTTTTTCTTCAAATAAATGGTCTGTTAATTTGGCGGCTTCCTCGGAAATTTCCTCCAAATGTTTTTTAAATGATTCTTTTACTTCGTCTATTTTATTTTGCCTTTCAACTTTATCTTTGACATAAACCGCTTCTTCCAATTTGTTGCTTAAAAACGCTTCTGCTTTTTCTTTGATTTCTTTTTCCGGTTCAGCCAATGGAATTAATAATTTTTTCTTGCCGATTTTAGCGACAATTTCTTTTTGAAAATCAACCAGCTTGCCGATTTCTTTATGAGCTTCATCAAAACTTTCAACCACGCCGCTTTCAACTGCTTCATAACCGCCCAATTCAATCATATTCAATTTTTCTTTTGTTCCGGATGCGAAAGCGTCAAAAGAAATTTTTGTTAAATCGGAAAAAACAGAATTCAACGGATTGATAATAGTTTTGTCATCTTTTGTCCGCGCAATTCTTACGCCGGCGGCCGGCCCATTCCAAGGAATATCGGAAATCGCCAAAGCGGTTGAGGCTGAAAGCAAAGCGATGAAATCCGGATCATTTTCTTCATCATAAGAAAGAACCGTAATGACAACCTGGACATCGCGGCGCATTCTGTGATCAAAAAGCGGCCTGATGGTGCGATCAATCAATCGGCCCGACAAAACAGCGGCCTCCGACGGCCTGCCTTCGCGGCGCACAAAACGACTGCCGATAATTTTTCCGGCAGCGTAAAATTTTTCTTCATAATCAACGGTTAATGGGAAAAAATCAATCGGCTTATCATTTTTTCCAATAACAACGGTTGCTAAAACCGAAGTATCTCCATAGGTTCCCAAAACCGCGGCATTGGCCTGTTCGGCTATTTTTGAAACAGCCAAAGTCAAAGGCTGTCCCGCAAAATCAATTTTAAATTCTTTTTTATTTAAACTCATATTTTTATTTTTTTATTATCATTCTTGGCAATCTTTCCAGATCAATGAAAAAATCGGCTGCTTCTTTTAATTTGGCCGAAGAGCTTCTGCTAAAAGCCGCCACTTCAACCTCTTTTCCCAGCCCCCATTTTAAATATTCAACCAAAGGAACAAAATCTCCGTCTCCGGTTGCAAGCACAACAGTATCAAGCGAGCCCGCCATCCTGATGGCGTCAACCGCCATGCCGACATCCCAATCAGCCTTTTTAACTCCTCCCGGAAAAATTTGCAGATCTTTCATTCTTAGCTCAACGCCGGATTTTTTCAAAGCTTCAAAAAAAGAAGTTTCTCCAAAAGCGGTTTCACTTTTAACAACATAGCCGATTGCCCTAATAAGTTGCCGGCCGGCTGTCAAAGATTTTATAAGTTCGCGATAATTAACGCGGCCGCTATAAAGATGTTTTGTGGAATGATATAAATTCTGAACGTCTATAAATATTCCGACACGCTGGTTGCGATGAATCATATCTTATTTTTTCAATCCCAATTTTCTTATCAAAGACGCATAACTTTTAGGATTATTTTTTTCAAGATAACTGAGAAGTTTTTTTCTTTTGCCAACCATTTTTAAAAGTCCCCGACGAGAATGGTTATCTTTCTTGTGGGTTTTTAAGTGATCAGTCAATTCGCTGATTTGTTTTGTCAAAAGCGAAACCTGAATTTCAACCGAACCGGTATCGGTATCATGCAGGGCTGACTCTTTTATAACGTTTAGTTTTTGGCGAGTTGTAAGCATTTTTAAATAATATCAAAATAAAATAATCTTTGTCAACTTTAAATTTAATTTAATAAAAAAAGGCGTCATTGGACGCCTTATAAATTCATTAAATCTAAAAACTGAATGGTAAATTAAAGTTTAAGCGCTTAAATTTTTTTTCCCAAGCATTGATAATGCCAGTTTCTTTTTCGAAAAATTTTTTTAATTTCGAAAGTTCACCGCTTATCATCGCCTGTAAAATAAGAACCATAAAATCTTGACCGCCCCAACGATCAATAAATAATTTTGTCGGTTCAATAATTTCTTTATAAAAATTAAAAGCCGACGGCAATATTGACGCGTCAAATTGATCAAGAATGATTTCTTTTAAAATCTCTTTTTCAATTTCACTTTTATTGCCAAAAGCATAGCTATCACAAAATCTTTTTATAAGATCGGCGACAATCAAAATAATAACTCCATCCATTAAAAGATTAAGATTTATTGTTTCCGGAGATTGGCATGTGAGCGATACCGAAGAATATGAAAGACCGCCTTGATTTCTAAAATTAATTCCGTATTGTTCGCGATATATTTCAGGAATTCGATGTTTAGCTATTTTTGACGATATAGATGGCATACGAATAGCTCTTTTAAACGATCTGAAAGTTGAATGATGCAAATAATCATGCAAAACGCCGCGAACCAATTCAATTGTCCGAAGTTTTTTATCCGCAACTCTTGAATTAAGAACTACAACAAACGCCGCATGATACCAATATTGATATCCCAATATATGCGAACTATAAAATCCTCCGATGTCATCATCTGGTGGTTGGGCAATATAATAACGATCATCCTTAATCGGATAAATTTTTACAGCATATATTTCACGGCACAATTTAAAACAAAAATCAATTGATCTGCGAAATAATCCAACATCAATAATTTCATTTAAAATATTGGAATTTATTGATGCTAAATTTATCGGATTTGGAAGAATTGCAATTTCTATTGGATCAAGCGCTCTAATATTTGAAAGATAATTTTCAATATATTTAATATCGCTTTCTGTTCCGCCAATAAAAATTTCATTGGCTCCGCTACAACAGCCGCACAACCTCTTTTCAAACATCACAATAACCTCCTTTTTACCATTGACCGCTAATCGGTCGCTGATTAAGCCACTCCCCTATTCTTCGACGCGTTCCCGGAGAAGTTCCTCTCGGAAGATCTTTTGGATTAACAAATTTCCACTCGTCAATTTCAAAGTGGTATTTTGGCGAAATATTAAACGATTTAACGACAAATATAATAATCGTATCTTTTTTATATTCGTAATTATTTTGATATTCGCCAAATTTTTCAACAAGTCCATTAATTTCAAGACCAATTTCTTCTTTAAGTTCGCGACGCAAAGCATCTTCATCTTTTTCATTTTTACGTACTTTGCCGCCTGGCAAAAATAATCCTTCTCCGTATTTATGACGAACAAGAATAATTTCCCCAACTTCATTAACAACAATAGGATTATATAAGAAATTAAGAAATAATCGATAGAACTATCTCTTCCTCCACTGATGACCTCTTCTGGCCTTGTGACGCCCGTATTTTTTCCTTTCCACAGCCCGCGGATCTCTTAATAAATATCCAGCTTTGCGCAAACGCTTTTTAAATTCGGCATTGAATTTAACCAAAGCCCTGGAAATTCCATGGCGGACAGCTATCGCCTGAGCTGAAACGCCGCTGCCTTTTACTATGATAGTCGCGCCAAGCTTATCGTTGATTTTCATTTTTTCAATCGGCGCAACAATTTCTTTTTGCCAACGAAGCAATGGAAAATAATCGGTATAATTTTTTCCATTAACGATAATGCCGTCTTTTTTTGTATAAAGCCTTACGCGAGCAACAGCGGTTTTTCTTCTGCCGACAGCTTCAAAATATTTTTCTTTTTTTTCTGGAGAAATTTTTTTAACGGCCGGTTTTGCCGCTTTCTCGCTTTTTTCTGCTTTTTCAACAACTTTTTTAACTTTTGGTTTTATTGTTTTTTCCATTATTCTATAATTAATTTTTTAATTCTTCTGATTCTTAATTTATTTTTCGGAAGCATGCCCATCACCATTTTTTTCAAAGCCGCCCCAACGCCTTTTTTTTCAATAAGCATGCCAAGAGACTGCTCCTTCAAATGACCGATTTGAGTCGTGTGGCGATAGTAAATTCTTTGAGTTTCTTTTTTCTGGCCCACTTCAACTTTGCCGATATTTTTAACAATTACTTTTGCATCGCCTTCAAGACGCGGCTCATATTTAGCGCTTTTTTTGCCTTGCAAAATAACAGCTATTTCTGAAGCTAATCTTCCAATTTTTTTATTTGTTGCGTCAATTATGTGTTCCATAATTATTTTTTACCTTCAATAATTTGAGCTTCTATATTTTTCGGAACTTCTTCATAGGTATCAAATTCCATTGAAAAACTTCCGCGGCCCTGAGTCATTGAACGAAGCTTTGTGGCATAACCAAACATTTCCGAAAGAGGAACTTTGACATCAATAACCTTTGCATTTCCCCTCTCTCCCAATGATTCAATTTTGCCGCGCTTGCTTTGCAAATCTCCGGTAATATCACCCAAAAAATCTTGAGGCGCTAGAACCTGAACTTTCATAATCGGCTCTAAAATAATCGGCTTAGCATTTTTCACCGCTTCTTGTAAAGCGATTGATCCGGCTATTTTAAAAGCCGATTCCGAAGAATCAACTTCATGAAAAGATCCGTCAAAAAGCGTTACCTCAACATCAACAATAGGATAACCTGCAACAACGCCTTTGTCCAGCGCTTCTTTAACGCCTTTTCCAACCGGCGCAATAAATTCCTGAGGAATAGTTCCCCCCTTAATTTCATCAACAAATTCAAAGCCCTTGCCGCGTTCCAAGGCTTTAATTTTAATCCAAACATGGCCGTATTGTCCGCGTCCGCCGGATTGCCTGATATATTTTCCTTCGGCTTCAGACGCGCCTTTAATAGTTTCTTTATAAGCCACTTGCGGCCGGCCGACGTTAGCTTCAACGCCAAATTCGCGCTTCATTCTATCAACGATAATTTCCAAATGAAGTTCGCCCATTCCGGAAATAATTGTTTCGCCAGTTTCCGGATCACCCGCAACTTTAAATGTCGGATCTTCATCAGCCAGGCGCCTCAAAGCAATGCCGATTTTTTCCTGGTCAGCTTTGGTTTTAGGTTCAATCCTAATTGAAATAACCGGATTCGGGAAAATGATTTTTTCCAAAATCACCGGCTTATCCGGATCGCAAAGAGTATCGCCGGTGGTCGTATCTTTCAAACCGACAATGGCGCCAATATCTCCAGTATAAAATTCATCAACTTCTTCCCGCTTATTGGCATGCATGCGCATAATACGAGAAACGCGCTCTTGGTTGTCTTTGACTGAATTTAAAATATAGCTGCCTTTTTTAATTGAACCTGAATAAATTCTGAAAAAAGTCAAACTGCCGACATATGGATCAGTGGCAATTTTAAAAGCCAAAGCGGTAAAAGGTTCGGCATCATCTGGCTGGCGGATAATTTCTTCGTTAGTTTTCAAATCAATGCCTTTGATTGGCTTAATTTGCGCTAAATCCAAAGGAGACGGCAAATAATTTAAAACCGCGTCAAGCATCAATTGCACTCCTTTATTTTTCAAAGCTGAACCGCACAAAACCGGCACGAATCCGTCGTTGATTGTCGCCTTGCGAATTGTTTTTACAATTTCTTCTTCGGTTAATTCTCCTTGACCTAAATATTTTTCCATCAAAACATCGTCGTACTCAACGATTTTTTCAAGCAAAGTCGCGCGGGCTATTTGCGCTTCTGATTTCATATTTTCAGGAATTTCACTTTCAATGATTTTTTCGCCGAGCTCGCCTTCAAAGCGATAGGCTTTCATTTTTATCAAATCAATTACTCCTTCAAAAACCGATTCCAGGCCGATCGGCAACTGAATCGGAAAAGCATTTTTAGTTAAGCGATCAAGAATTGACTGATATGATCTTTCGAAACTCGCTCCCATTCTGTCTAATTTATTGATAAAACAAATTCTCGGCACGCGATACTCATCGGCATAATGCCAATTTGTTTCTGATTGCGGTTCCACTCCGGAAACTCCGTCAAAAACAACCACCGCGCCATCAAGAACTCTTAAAGATCTTTTAACTTCAACCGTAAAATCAATATGTCCGGGAGTATCTATCAAATTAATTCTGTGTTCGTATTTTTTATCGCCTTGTCGATAAGTCGGCGTCCAAAAGCAAGTAGTGGCCGCTGAAGTGATTGTGATGCCGCGTTCTCTTTCTTGCTCCATCCAATCCATTGTTGTTGAACCCTCGTGAACTTCACCGATTTTATGAGACATTCCAGTATAAAAAAGAACGCGCTCAGAAACGGTTGTTTTTCCTGCGTCAATGTGAGCGATGATCCCAATATTTCTATATTTTTCCAGAGCGTATTGTCTCATAAAATTAAAAACCAGCGGCGTTTAAACTTTTAAACATACCGCTGCTTTATCTTGCAAAATGCGCGAAAGCGCGATTAGCTTCCGCCATTCTGTGCATATCTTGTTTTTTCTTAATTGCCGTTCCTTCATTTTTAAGGGCCAAAATCAGCTCTTCGGCCAATTTTTTGCTCATTTCTTTCCCTTTCTTTGATTTAGCGGCGTTAATTATCCAATTGCAAGCCAAAAAGAATTTTCTGTCCGGACGGATTTCGCGAGGCACCTGATAATTGGCCCCGCCCACTCTTTTTGAAATCACTTCAAGCATCGGCGAAGCGTTATTTATCGCTTTTTCAAAAACTTCAAGCGGCTCTTGTTTTGTTTCTCTTTTAACGTTTTCAAAGCAATCATACAAAATTTTTTCAGCCGTTGATTTTTTCCCGTCTTTCATTAAAAAATTAACAAAACGCCCAACTATTACGCTGTTAAAATTAATATCCGGTTCGTGGTCTCTTTTATATTTTTTCTTTTTTCTCATAAATTATTTTTTAGGTTTTTTGACTCCATATTTACTTCTTTCCTGTTTTCTTCCGTCAACGCCAGTGGCGTCTAAAACACCGCGGACAATATGATATCTTACGCCAGGCAAATCTTTCACCCTGCCGCCTCTTATCATCACCACAGAGTGTTCCTGCAAATTATGTCCGACACCGGGAATATAAGCGGTTACTTCCATGCCGTTTGAAAGTCTTACTCTTGCGACTTTACGAAGCGCTGAGTTCGGTTTTTTCGGAGTAGTAGTAAAAACTTTCAAACAAACGCCGCGCTTAAAAGGAGATTCGGAATAAACCGGCCTGTTTAAAATATTATTAAAATAAAAACCCAAAGCCGCGGATTTTGATTTTTTCTCCACGCTTTTTCTTTTCTTTTTAATTAGTTGATTAATTGTTGGCATTGAGTTTTCAGTTTATCAAAATTAAATTATTTTTGTCAACTAAAAATCGGCAAGTGATAGGCCGGATTCTGTGTACGGACTCTTTAAGAATCCTAACGATAATTTATCTGGACCTGCGATTGCTCGCAAGTTCTAGCGGCACCCCTGCCTAAATTCCTAAAAGAATTTTAGCAGGTTCGGCCTTGCACCCAATAAGGATTTAGCCGTTTCACTTCCGCTTTTTTATCCCTATGGCGGAATTAAACCTTTACGTTGGGATATGGCTCCTTTAATTTTTTCAAATCAAAGCGTCACTGCTCGCACCTCTCGTATTGCCACGGCGGGCCGTTAACCCGTATTTGTTTTTATGAGTGTCCGGACCTTCCTCCCGCCTAAATTTTGCAAAACAAAATTTTGGCGGGCTATCGTTTCCTTGCCGATTTTTCAATTATACTCAAAATTAAATAATTGTCAAAATATTGTATAATGCAACCCTATCTTAGACTATATGCCAATAATATCTCCGCCAGCGTTTCGCTAAAAAATCGTCTCGCAGGCCGAATGGATATGATGCCAAGAAAATATGTTTTTCAGAACCGCTCTTTGATTTTTTCCAGCGAAAAATCAAGAGCTTGGCTCTCAGGCTAAAAACTCCTTCGGAGACCAAGCTTTTTAGCCTTCTCCCTCACCCTTGTTCAAGGGTGAGGGAACATTCTGAAAAACATATTTTCTTGGCGAGCGAGGTCGACCTGCCTGCCGGCAGGCATGGAGCCGAGCGCATTCCGCCTGTAACGAAATGATAGCGTGTTTTTGCGCGAAACGTTAGCGAGAATAAAATCCAAAATATGATTGTATTATACAAATTTAAAATTATTTTAAATAATCTTTTAAATATGCGCCTGTCCATGAATTTTTATTTTTAGCGATTTCTTCGGGCGTTCCTTTGGCAACCACTTTCCCTCCGCCTGCCCCGCCTTCCGGCCCTAAATCAATCACATAATCAGCGGATTGGATTATATGCATATTATGTTCAATCACAATAACCGTATTCCCTTTATCAACCAATTTATTTAAAACCTTCAAAAGCATTTCAACATCATGATAATGAAGTCCGACCGTCGGCTCATCAAGAAGATAAATCGCCCGCTTGCCCAAAGGATGCGTAAGCTCGCGGCCAAGTTTTATTCTTTGCGCTTCACCGCCGGAAAGCGTTGTAGCTGACTGACCAAGTTGAAGATAGCCGAGTCCGACTTCCTGCAAAACTTTCAGCTTGTCGGTTATCAGATATATGCCGTCAAAAAAATCCACCGCCTCGTCAATCGTCATTTCTAAAATATCGTGAATATTTTTTCTCTTGTATTTTATTTGTAAAGTTTCGCGGTTAAATCTTTTGCCGCGGCAAACATCGCACTGAACCATCACCGGCGGCAAAAAATGCATTTCAATTAAATTAGACCCAGCTCCCTGGCAAGCCTCGCATCTTCCTCCGGCAACATTAAAAGAAAATCTTGAAGCTGAAAATCCTTTGGCGCGCGATTCTTCCAAGGAAGAGTAAAAATCCCTGATCGGGCTCCAAATTCCGGTATAAGTCGCCGGATTTGAACGCGGCGTGCGGCCTATGGGTGATTGATCAACCATCACGATTTTATCAATATATTCGCTTCCCAAAAGTTTACTGGCGTTTTTAAGAGGTTCATTAAAGCGAGCTTTTAAAAGCGCGAGGTTCTCATATAAAACATCATACATCAAAGAAGATTTTCCGCTTCCGGAAACTCCGGTAAAACACACCAATTTTCTCAATGGAATTTCAACATCAATGTTTTTCAGATTATTCGCCCGGGCGCCGATAATTTTTATTTTTTCCATTGCTTTTAAGCGCCTTTCTTTCGGCAATTCAATTTTTCTTTCTCCTTTTAAATATTGAACGGTTAAAGATTCCGTCTTGTTTTTAAGTAAATCTTTAATTGCTCCGCTTGCCATAATTTCACCGCCATGCCGGCCGGCCATCGGCCCCAAGTCAACCAAATAATCCGACGCCTGAATTGTTTTTTCGTCATGTTCAACAACAATCAAAGTGTTATTTTGATTATTTAGAGCTTTCAATGTTTTAATCAAGCGCTCGGTGTCACGCTCATGAAGTCCGATTGTCGGCTCATCTAAAACATAAAGAGTGTTTGAAAGTTGCGAGCCGATTTGCGACGCCAATCTTATCCTTTGCGCTTCGCCGCCGGATAATGTTTCCGCTTCCCTGCCTAAAGACAAATAATCAAGCCCGACTTCAAGCAAAAAATTAAGCCTGCCTAAAATTTCTTTCAAAATATTTTCCGCAATTTTTTTGTCCCTTTCGCTTAATTTTTTTTCATAATTTGATAAAAATTCATAAGCTTTGTCTATTGTTAAATTTGAAATATCCCAAATATTTTTACCTTTGATTTTCACATTAAGCGCTTCGGGTTTTAATCTTTTGCCTTCGCAGATGTTACAGATTGTTTTAAGCATTAAATCGGTTTTCCCCAAACCATGGCAGTTTTCGCAAGCGCCATAGGGGCTGTTGAAAGAAAAAAGGCGCGGCTCAACTTCGGGAAAAGAAAAATTATCGTTCGGACAAGTCCATTTTGAAGAAAGAAGGGTCTCTTCTTTTCCCAAAACCGCTATAACTAATCCCTTGCTATATTCAATGGCAGTTTCAATGGCTTCAAACAAACGACCTTCATCATTTGAAATTATTTTATCAATAATAATTTCAATGGTATGCGCCTTATAGCGCGACAATTCTATCTTGTCATGGAGTGAAATAATTTTGCCGTCTATGCGCGCCTGTGAAAATCCCAGCGAAAGAAAATTATAAAGCAATTGGTAATATTCCCCTTTTCTGCCGATAACTACCGGCGATAAAATTTCAATTGTTTCGCTTTGCAATTCTTTGGCTTTTGTCATAATAATATCCGCCATTTCATCAATTGAAAGTTTTTCAATTTTTGTTTGGCATTGCGGACAATAAACTTCGCCGAGCCTGGCGTATAAAACTCTTAAATAATCAAAAACCTCCGTGAGCGTGCCGACAATCGAACGCGGATTATGCGAAAGAGCTCTTTGGTCAATGGCGATTGCCGGTGAAAGCCCGATAATTTCATCAACATCCGGCCTTTCCATTTGCCCCAAAAACTGCCTTGCGTACGGACTTAAAGATTCAATATATCTTCTCTGGCCTTCGGCAAAAATCGTATCAAAAGCCAGGCTGGATTTTCCGCTTCCCGAAACTCCGGTAAAAACAACTATTTTGTTTTTGGGAATTTCCAGACTGACATTTTTTAAATTATGCACTTTCGCGCCTTTGATGATGATTTTATCCTTCATATTGACAAAATTATTTTAATAGATTATAATATTTTATTAGCAAATTAACAACTTAATAAGTTAACATTAAAATTGTAAGGAGGACATATTATGGATCACGGGCAGGGAACGAAAGCGGGGAAGTATCTGGTGTTAATAACACCTGAAAAAGAAAAACATAACCCGGGAAAGGGGTGGGTGTCGTTCACTCCAACGAAAGAATTCCCGGACATATTCTCCTTTGCAAGGCACCATTACAACAACATCAACGAGGGAAAAAAATTCAAGGTTGGTATCCTTGGCTTCAAGGGCTTCAAGGAATGACATCTCACGGCCGGACTCAAAAAGTCCGGCTTTCTCATTTTATTTTTAATTTGAAAACATTTTAAGTTTCCCCACTAATTCATCCAAATCAGTTTCTTTCCTGATAAAATCTATTGCCCCGCTGCCTTTGGCAAATTTTCTGTTAATTTCAATAATCCTTTCCCGCGAATCTCCCTTGCCGGTAAAAAAGAAAAATTTGACATTTGCCAAGTTGTCATTTTCTTTCATTTTAAAAAACGCAGTTACGCCGTCCATAATCGGCATCACCACATCTAAAATAATAATGTCCGGCTTTAAAGCGTTAGCCAATCTGACTCCCTCTTCTCCATTATTAGCTTCATGGACATTAAAACCCGAAGCTTTTAATTTTAGGCTTAAAGCATCTCGTATATCAGCTTCGTCATCAATAATTAAAACTAATGGCTTTTCCATAATTTACAAATTATAAATCACTTAAAAAATCTTTTCAACTTGTCAATCTGCCAGCAATTAACAATATCTTTTTTTTCTGCCCAGCCACGGCGCGCCTGAAAAACGCCGTATTCTATAAATCGCATTTGGCTTTTTTCGTGAGCGTCTGAATTAATTATCATTTTTACGCCCATTTGTTTGGCTTTTTTGATATTGATATCGTTTAAATCCAATCTTGATGGATATGCGTTAATTTCTAAAATTGTGCCGGTTTTTTTGGCAGCTTCCAAAATTTTATCAAAATCAATTTCATAAGCCTCGCGAGCTTTTAAAATTCTTCCGGTTGGGTGGGATATAATATCAACATTTTTGTTTTTCATCGCCTTAATAATTCTTTCTGTCACTTCATTTTCATTCATTTTCATTTGATGATGGATTCCCGCAATCGCATAATCTAATTTTTTTAAAACTGAATCTTTAATATCAATTGAGCCATCGGGCATTATATTCGCTTCACAGCCCCGCAAAATCCTGAATCCTGAATCCTGAATTTTAAATCCCGAATTGAGCCTGTCAATTTCTTTATTTCGCTTTTCCAATTGTTTTTCGTCAAGCCCGTTTTCAATTTTTAAAAATTTCGTATGATCGGAAATGCCAATATATTGATAACCCATACCCATGGCTTCTTTTGCCAATTCTTCAATTGAATTTTCTCCGCCGTTCCAATTTGAGTGAATATGCAAATCGCCCAAAATATCTTTATTATTTATCAATTTCGGCAATTCTCCGATTAACGCCGCTTCAATTTCGCCGCTATTTTCACGAAGTTCCGGCTCTATATAATCCATACCTAAAGCCTGATAAATTTCTTTTTCCGTTTTGCCGGCAATCATTTTATTCCCCTTAAACAGCCCGTATTCATTGAGCTTTAGCCCTTTTCCAATGGCGGCTTTACGCAAAACTATATTATGCTCTTTTGATCCGGTAAAATATTGAAGTCCGGCGCCAAAACTTTCCTGCGCTAAAATCCTGATATCAATGTCAAAGCCATCCTCCATTCTTGCGGAGATTTTTGTTTCGCCCTTGCCCCAAATTTTTGCAATTCCGGGAAATTTTAAAAAGCTGCCAATAATTTTTCTGGAAGCCGCGGGATTTGCAGCGGCAATTAAAATATCCGCATCGCCGATAGTTTCTTTTCTGCGCCTTAAAGATCCGGCAAAAGAAATTTCCAAGACATCTCTTCTGATTTCTTTTAAATTTTTAAGATTATCAATGATTTTATCGGCTACTGGTAAAATTTCCGCCAACAAAAATCTGCCCCTGCTTTTTTTTAAAAACTCCAAACTTTCTAAAATATTTATTTCGCTTTTCAAGCCGAATTGCGGCAAATTCCTTATTTTCCCAAGCTTTGCCGCTTTTTCAAGATCAATTAAATTTTTGATTTTTAATTCGGAATAAAGAGCTTTTATTTTTCTTGGACCCAAACCTTCAACCTGCGAAAGCTCATCAATATCAACTGGAATTTTTTTCTTAAAATCCGAATAATTTTTTATTTTTCCGGTTTTTATGTATTCCTCAATATGAGCCGCAATGTTTTTCCCGATTCCCGAAAGTTCTTCCAAAGATTTCAAACCGCCGGATTTATAAACATTTTCAATGTCCTGCGACAAAGACTCAATTACATCAGCCGCTTTTTCATAAGCCTGCGGTTTAAAAGAAACACCTTCCATTTCAAGATAAAACGCCATATTGCGAAAAATTTTGGCAAGCTCGCGATTTAACATTTTTAAATTATAACTCCAAAAAAACAAAAGAAAAACCGGCGGTCAGACCGCCGGCGTGTTTTCCAATAATTCCCGAATTGCATCGCAGAGCTTTCTATCGCCATCAATTCCTTTTAAAATAAAATAACAATGGAGTCCGCGGTTTGCTATATCTTCTTCGTGGTGCATTCCTGACATCATAATAACTTTGATATCAGGATAATATTTTTCAATATTAGCATCCAAATCAAGGCCATTCATTTTCGGCATATCACAATCAGTGATTACAAGCCGAATACCTTTTTCATTCTTAACAATCTCCAGCGCCCCAAAACCATCTGCGGCGCAAATTACCTGATATTTTCCTCCAAAAACTCCTTTTAAACAGGAAGGAATTATCATACGAAGCATTTCGTCATCATCAACAAAAAGAATCTTTATATCAGACACAAGTTCCTCCTTGCTTTGAAAATGCTTTTCACAATTCTTATTTTTTATTGAAAGTTTCTATATTGATTAGAACTTAAATACCCATAGAATGTCAAGGGGAAAAACTCGGAAAGAATTATGGAGACCAATTTATAATAATCTTATCGATCTGGGGCGTATCTGTTCCTTGACTAACACAATCGTTAGCAGAACAAAGAATAATCTTATATTTAAAATATCTTTTATTATTATGATTATTCTGGCAGCCAATTTCAGCCGTTGCAGGAGAATCCCCTATTCCAGGAAAAGGAGCAAATCCGGCATCAAAATAATAATCGCTGTTTGTGCAGCTTGGACCTAAATAATTCCACGGTCCGCTGGAATTATTTGATGTGGCAATTTGCGCTCTGAATTTTGTGCCAAAAGGCGTGGTGCCGGACGCCATTATAAAATTAAATCCAACACCGTTTGCCGCGCCAGTGTCAAAAACCGAAGATTCAATTGTGCCAGTTGGCTGATAGCCTATGCCGCAAGATGGCGGCTTATATCTGTGCGTCTCCTCCATTTTCCCGCTCAAACTGGAAATAGTGATTGCGTCTCCTCCATTTTCCCGCTCAAACTGGAAATAGTGATATTGGTGGGAATAATGTTGAGAGTATAAGCATAGCTTCCGGCTGAAGTTGAATTGATTGTATTTGAATCGTCTTTGTAAATTATTTCAAAAGGAGTGGGTGTTGTCCCCGCTGTCGGCAAAGTGAATATTTTGGAAGAAGAAGGATTATCGTTAATTTTGAATTCTAATGTTCCGCCAGCGCCGGTGTCTGTATATATTCCGGAGATAATAAAATAAACTGATTTTACCGGATTGGTGATGCCCGCCAGATTATCGCCGATGTAAAGATTGACAGCGGCATTAGTGGCTGTTGAAATTTGAACGTCTGAGCCGATGATGAATGATTCGGTGGTTTTGATCTGATTATTAACGGCAAAAACATTTATTGCCGCCAAAAAAATAAAACAAATTGCCGCGGAAATCGCAAAAATTAACGTTTTTTTTTGATTTTTTCTTAAATCAAAATTCATAATTCAATTTTACCTCGCATACATAGATGTCGTTCCTTTGGAAGTGGCAAAAGCGTATCCCCACTTTTGAGCATCATTGCTATAATAAAAAGTTATTGACGAAATTGTCGCGTCAGAAAATTGCGGAAGCGCCTGCAAAGCAGCTACGGCAAATCCGGAATCTTGCCAAATTTGTGGCAAATCAAATCCGCCCAATTCCGATTCAATTTCTTTTTGCGAAACTATTTTATCGGCCTGAATAATTATTTCATATCCTTTCTTTTTTTCTTTTGAACCAAAAATTGCCTGCCATTCGCTTGATTTTCCTTCCAAATTTACGGCCCCCAATGATTTGATAAAAACCAATTTGGCGTCATTCGCCCACTTTTTTGCTTCAACAATCGAAACTTCATAGCTTCCCTTAATAGTTAAAACCGCTCCTGAAACAATAATTTTTTCTCCGTCATTTTTTGGCATTAAAGTCGTTTCAAAATTGCCGGCCGTGACAATTCTGCTTTCAATCAAACTGATTTTTTTCGTATCCGGAATAACCAAATTTTCCTCAACAACCACTCCTCCGTTTTTTAATATTTCAACGCGCTTAAATAACTTCGAAGGCAAACCAAAATAAATTCCAGCGCTTGCTAAAATAATTATTGCAACCAATATAAATAAAATTATTTTTTTGTTCATAAATTACGGCGCGTAAGTATATGTTGTGATGACCTTTGCCGATGTTATAAAAATATTATAATTTTGCGGACTGATATAAAACACATTAATTGTCGGGCTATCATTAAGATTCAAATTTCCCGAAGACACGTAATAAATAATTCTAAAAAATGTTTTAGATGATGCGTTTATCGCATAAGTTTTCGTGGCCTGAGAATTAACCCAAACTTGAATATTATTAGTTCCGCCGCTATTGGATATGCCAGAGATCTCCACAAAAGCCCCCTGAACAGTTGCCGATGTTTCAGGCGCCAAAACAGAAAAAGTTGATGAGGCTGTGCTTGCCGCTGTAATTGATCCAGCGACGCCGGCAATATAAAATTTTGTTGTTTTCGCCGGATTGCCAACGCTGACAGTTATAAAATTATTCACAGAACTTATCGCTTCATTGCCAGCCGCATCTTTTGAGCGAACGCGATAATAATAAGTTGTTGCTGAATCCAAGTTGCTCAAATTAACGCTATGATTAGTCGATCCCGGCGGAACCGCATCGGTTATTGTTGTGCAGTCAGTTGAACAAGCGCCGAAGCTTCCTGTTTTATTGTATTGAACGCGCGTGTCAGACGATTCGCCGGTTGTCCAGCTTATGGTAGCGGAATTTGACAGAATATTGCTTGATGACGGACCAGTTATAACGGGCGCCGCAGTGTCTATTATAAAATCCGCAACCGATTCAGCATTCGCGCCAAAACTTGCCCAATTAGAATATTCATTTGTTGTCGTGTTTCTTACTCGAGCTTGCCAATGTTTTTGCCCGTCAGAAATTCCGGTTAAAGTGATTTTAGCGTTTAAAAGAGAAGTGCAAAGCGTGCAAGCTCCGCCGCCGACAACCGTTCCTTCAACAGCGCTGGCGCAATTTCCCGCTCCGCAAGTAAAAGCCGCGCCAACCGATTGAACTTCAACCTGCAAAGCCATATTAATATTTAATCCGGCGCTAATATCGGCTTTTAAAATAACCGAACTGCTACTGGCATATCCGCCGATAGAAATTATTGTTGAATTATCAGATTGATATTGCCTATTTCCAGAAACATTTGGATCGCTGGGAATTGTCGAAAGAAGGCTGAAAGCCGCTGCGTTTGAGTCATAGCCATTTGATTTAATTATAAGATTGCCGGTTTGCGCGCCAGTCGGCACATTAACATTAATGCCGGTAAGAAGAGAATCGCCGTTAGTCCAGGAATTTAATGCTGTTGCGTCAACCGCATTATAAAAAGTGGCTTTATTGTTTGCGTCAAAAGCCGAAGGACAAACCCCTCCATTTTGACATAAATGATTACCAATAATTTCTATTGCCGATCCAACAGACTGCGAAGAAGGATTTAAACTGACAATACGCGGCAAAATCCTAAAGCCAGCGTAAGTGCTTGTTTTTGAGTCCGATGTCCTCGTTAAAACAATATTTCCAGTATAAGAATTATCAGCAATAGCTGTCGGCGCTTGCAACCCGACGCAAGTCGTTTGATAAGCGCTGCCTGCGCAAGCAGCTGTTGTCTGTTGAGTAGCGGTTGAGCCTAAAATTGTTACTGAACCAGCAGATCCAAAATGATCTCCATTGGCGGTAAAAATTCCTTCAGAATCAGACGCTGAATATTCCCGAGCCGCATTAGCCACAGCCGTTGGCACAGTCAAGGATGTGATATTCGGATAAACATAATAAGTGAGCGGCGTTGCGTCAGCTTGATTGGCGGCTCTCACTTCAACAGCGCTGGCTCCGCCTTCTGTTACCAAATTAGTTGCCACGCTAAAAACAATTTGCGTATTACCCCAAGAAGAAATATTGGCGTTTGCCACATTGGTTGTTCCGCCAACAATAAATTTCACACAGCCATAATTAACTGTCGCGGCTGCGCAATCTTCGCGGGCCGCTCCTGCTGCCGGTGTTCCGAAACCATAGCCGGAAATTGTTGCCGAACTTCCGGATATTCCTCCGTCGCCGCCGGTTGTATAAGTAATTCCCGTAGCATTCGGACTGATAGTTGTTGCGCCTGCCAAAGTTGCCGGAGCGCCGGTTTTTGTCGGAGCGCCGGATGTGCCGACATCGGCATTAGCCGCAATCTGAAAATTTATTGTCTGTCCTCCCGAAGGATATGTTCCGGTTTTTGCCAAATCAAAACGAACATAAAAATAATAAGTGGTGCCAGCGGAAATCGCGAGAGATCCGGAAACATTTGCCGCTTCAGCCGTAAACGCCGCAACCGTTGTTCCATATTGACCGGTCACGCCATTGGAATAATTGCCGTCAGTGTCATAAAAAAGAGCAAGATTTGCCAAATTGTTTGTCGCGTCAGCAGTGCCGGTTTCCGTAATTTTTATTGAAGTGATTGTTTCTGATCCGGTATTTAATAAAAGCGTGAACGCGCTGCAAGTCGCCGCGCTGTTGCAAGTTGTCGTGTTCGCATATTGGCTGGCTGCGCCGGAATCCAAATTTATTGTCTTAGAACCGGCTGTCGCGCCAATTGTTAAAGATGCTGACGGCGCTGGAATATATCTATTATATTCAAAATCAAAAGTTTTATATGCGGCTGAACCGGTATTGGCTTCAATCGCTACTCCGCCGTCGGCATTAGACCATGTAAATGTTGTGCCCGATAAGATCAAACGTTTGGCAAATATATCAGAATTGGCATCATTAACGGTAAAAATCAACCTGTCTTTGTTAATCGGGTCCATTTTAATATCATAATTTTTTTGAACGCCGAAAACCGGAGTCGGGGCCCAGTCAGTTTGCGCGGTCCAAGTGGTGCCGCTTAAGGTCATCCAACCAATGTTTGTGGCTGCCGAGTCATAATAAACCAACACTCCTCTGGTATTGGCGCCTGAAATAAGCCAGCCGGTAGAAACAAATTTTGTTCCCGCAAGAGGCGTAGCGCAAGATATATCTGCATTGGCGGTATTAGTCCACGCAGATCCCGACCAAACGCCTATCGATAAGTCACTCCCAGCATTGCCAATCGCGCCAAAAAGAATTGAATCGGAATTCGGATCAGCGGAAATATCAAGATGAGTAACATCGTCTAAAATAGTCGGCATTGCGGTTCTAGTCCCCCATACGCAAGTGGATGTTCCGCCCGTGCAAACCGAATAATATCCTCCATTTGTGCCATTTGTTCCCCCAGACCCGCGCACTATCATTACATCGCCGGAAAGCGATTCATATTCCACGTCAAACGACTCAACATCTTGTCCTGCGGCAACTATTTCCAAAGCTGTTTCAAGCGCAGCCGTCGGCTCATTCCCCCATGCGGTCCCCGACCAGACCATTGCCGAAAGGCCGGCATTAGCGTCCGCCCAGATAGCAGTGATTAAATTTTGAGCCGCTCGCCTATCCCAAGCCATTTTTACCCAATGCACGATGCCTGTTGTTCGCACTGGATCAAGATTCGTCGCTGCTGACCAATTTGCGCTTCCGCAAACTGATGCCCCAGGCTTTGTGCGATAAGCAAGTTCATTTGTAGTGCCGACGTTCGTAGAATAAAGCACCATCGCATCGCCGGAATTAGTTTCATAAGCAATATCAAATCTTCTAGTTGTTCCTGTACCGCCAACCGCTACTGACCATTCGTTGCTCCACGTAGCGCCATTCCAGCACATTACCTGCAAAGTGCCGGCTGAATTCACATAACCGGCGATCATTTCGTCTTGCGTCGGCGACGCCTTGGTTACCGCCTGCAAAGCTGTTACGCCAGCAACCGTTGTTGCTGCCACATTAAAAGTATTGGTTGATGAAATATAATCGCGCGTACTCGGGGTGGCATTGGCGGAAATGCTGTAAAATATCTTGCCATCGCCGTTTGACACAGCCAAAGCGTCTTTAATTTTCAAATTTCTGATTACATTTTCAAACGGCACGAATTTATCAACCACATTTGTGTCATTACTAGTCAGCCAGATTTTATCGACAACATTGCGATTTTTAACATAAGATTGCAACGCTAACATTGCCGCGTCATAAGGCAAATTAGAAAATGCCAAGCCAAAAATCATCAAAAATATGAAAATCGATTTAATTGTTTTTTTTAAAAAAATCATCGTTGAATTTGCATTATTTTTAAATTATACATCGTTTTAAAATTTTATTCATCAAATTTATTTACTATTATAATTCATAATATATTGATAAGTTTTTTCTGAAATATCTTTCATAACTTTTTCGGCATATTCTTTATTTTGAGTTTTAATTATAGCAGTCAAAATATACGGACGATTTTTGACAAAGACAATTCCGGAATCAAGAAAAACTTTTTGGTCGTCGCTTACGCCGATTTTATGAGAAAATTCAATATCATCGGGCAAGCCGCTGCCAAGATATTCCTTAAACAACGTTTCATTTAAAAAATCCAAAAGCTTTTGAGAATTTTCATCCGAAAGATAAGAAGAATTGTAAAGCGCCCGCAGCATTACTGAATACTTCTTGGAGCTTATTTTGCCTTCATTTGACAAAAAATCGCTTAAGCCAAGATGATCATAAATATCCTGATAATCCGAAGGCTCTAAATTTCTTACCAAAACGAAATTCGCCGTATTGTCGGATTCCGAAAGGGAAAGCTGAACTAATTTTTCAATCGTAAGTTTTGTTCCGATCGGCTTCTTATACAAATCGCCAAACCCGCCATTTTTATCAGACGTCATAATCACCAGTTCATTGGTCCATTTCCACTCGCCTTTTTCTATTTTTTTCGCCACTGCCAACGCAACCGGCAATTTGAGCAAGCTCGCCTGCCAAAACTCCGCGTCTTTATTTATTGATATGTTAGAACCTGTCGGCAAGTATTCAAAATAAATGGAAACATTCGGGTCGGCTTCGTATTTGTCATTCAAATAATTCCGCAGAGGCTGAAAATTGATAATCAAATCTTCCTGTTTTACAAATTTTCTCGCCGGATTGAGTAAATTAAATTTATCACTCCGCATTATTCCTTTTTCATTAACTCGTTCTGCTTTCTGCCATAAATACGCCATCGCCGCGCTTGTTATAACAAAAATCGCCGCCAAAATTCCAAAAACCGCGGCATATTTTTTATATTTAACTAAATTAAAATTATTTTCCATTAAATTGTTCTCCTTTTTATAAACCATTTTATTTTTTATTCTTAAATATTCTTAAATTTATTCTTTGTTTTCCCTCCCCCTCTTGTTTTTCTTTTTAGCGCTATCACTGGTGATAGCATCTATTTTTTAATCAATTACTATTTTTTATTAATTATAACAATACCGCGCAATGATTAATTTATTTTATTATTTTCTCTCCCATCAATTACCTTCTTCTCCCCCCCTTTTTTCTCTCTTATATTCTCTTTATTTATCTCTCTTTTTTCCATATCTTTTCTCCATGTTATCATCAGTGATAATAAAAAATTTTATTATTTTTTTCCCCATTTTTTCTTTATTTTCTCATCTTTTCTCCCCCCCCCATCTTTTCCCCTCATTTTTTCTTCATTCCCCCATCTTTTCCCCCTCTCTTTTCTTGCTATCACTAGTGATAGCAAGAAAATTTATCATTTTTTACCGTATTTTATCTTGTCTTGATAATCTACATCCAAATAACGCCAGCGATTTTTTCCTATAAATGGCGGCAATGGAATGCGAGAAAATGATTCCAATAAATCAAAAGCGACATCTCCCCATTTTTTCTTTGAAACTTCTTTATTATTTTTATTAAATTTAGCATTTGATTTTTTATAACCGCTATAAATTGTTTTCTTAAATAAACTTTTTTTAATTGAACTAATTGTATTCGGAGACAGCCATAAAAGTTCGCTGATTTCCCGATATGTTTTATTTTGGCTGATTGAGGCAATCACAATCAATCGCTTAATCATAAAATTTTTCTCGCGACCGTCTAAAACGCTTTCTAAAATTTCTTTTAACTGCCCCGTTGTTTTAGCATCCTTAAGACCTTCTAAAAATTTATGCCAAATAAATTCTTCCCATTCTTTTCTTGATTTAAAATTAGAAAGATTTTCCATAAAATTATTATTTTTATTTTATTGCATTATATAATAATTATATCATTCTTGCTATCACTAGTGATAGCAAGAATATTTTAAACATAAAAAATTTAAAAAAATGCTTTATTAAAATCGCTTTGTAAAAATCACTCAGAAAATGCTTAAAAAATTCCGGAAAAAATCACTGGGAAATTTTCAAACAAGCAGAAACTCCGCCGCCGCAAGATGAATTGCTGATATCTCCTCCAGTATTTGAACAATTTCCTATTGAAGTTGAGGTGGCGCTTACCGAACCGCATTGACCAGAAAGAGTCCAATTATTTTGAGCCGTGGCTTCATTTAAATATCTTGTAAAATATTGCGAAAAAACGAAGTCCGTTTGGCCTTGGGCAATTCCGCTTATTTTAGAAACATCTACAATCACTTTTTGAGTATGCGGATCGTCATTGCTGGGATTATAAACATCTTCAATCGCTCCGGTTGAAGAAGCTCGCGAAACATTTTCAATAATAAAATAACGAGAATACGAATTGCCGTCTAAAATAATTTCTTCCGTGCCAGTGGCAACCTTCCAAGCATTTGAAACAATTGTTAATTTATACGGATTAGCCACACCTTTTGAAGTTGACGCATTGCCATTGCCGTCCGGAGGCAAATAAAGCCTATTCCAGCCTTGACTTGCCGCATCATTGCCTTGGGTGATAGCGCGAAGCGCTTCAAAAACTTCTTCGGACAATCTGCTCGCGGTTTGCCGATCTCCCGAAGATCCGGCCGAATATAAACTTACGCCTATCATCTGCGCTCCAATCGCCACAATAATGGCGGTAATAGATATGGCAACAATAAGCTCTGTTAAAATTTGTCCGCGATTATTCACAAAACTATTCCTGTAATATTTTATAATTTGATATATAAATATTTTTGATTTTATTAAAAAAATCATACGCAGACCGAGCGGGTATGATACCAAGAAAATATGTTTTTCAGAACCGCTCTTTGATTTTTTCCAGCGAAAAATCAAGAGCTTGGCTCTCAGGCTAAAAACTCCTTCGGAGACCAAGCTTTTTAGCCTTCCGAGACATTCTGAAAAACATATTTTCTTGACGAGCGAAGTCGACCTGCCTGCCGGCAGGCAGGGAGCCAAGCGCAAATTCCTCGCTGGAGAGATTAACGCATGTTTTCTTATAAAATCAAAAATATTTATATTAATAAAAATTTTTTTCTGCATCTTATTTTTAATCTTTATATTTAATCTCTTGAAATTAATCCCCTTGGCGTAATAGTGATATTTTTTGTTGAACTTGAAACAGAACTTGTAATAGTAATGATTATATTTGAACTTGTTGCGGCGTTGCCAGAACGAATATTAAAAATCGTGTCAATTGTTGAGCTTGTCGAAGGATTTATAAAAATAACGCTTTCCGGCAAATAATTTCTTTCTGTGCTTGTTCCGGTCAAATAATTTCCACCTTCAAACACATCATAATATTGACTGCTGGTTGAATTTACAAATCTTATGCCCCATTGATTTAAATTTTCTCCGCTAATGGCTTTTTGTTGGGTTCCCCGCAAAATCTCAACAATTTTATTCGCCTCTTCTTCAACCTTAACATTAGTTTGAAAATTATAATAAACTCCGAAACCGATTCCTCCTAAAATCCCCAAAATTCCAATAACTAAAATCAATTCAATTAAAGTAAAACCCTTCATATTTATCTAAACGAACTTACTAATTGATAAATCGGCAATAAAATTGACAAAGCGATTCCCGCAACCACAAAACCCATAATAATCAAAAGCAATGGTTCCAAAAGCACGATCAAATTTTTCAAAGCTCGGTCAACTTCTTCATTATAATAATTAGAAATGACTAAAAGCGAGCGCTCTAAAGTGCCGGTGCGCTCGCCGACTGTCAAAACACTCACAACCATTTGGGGAAAAAGCTCGCTTCGCCTTCTGAAAGTTTCATGGAGCGGAGCGCCTCGCCGCAATTCAGAGCCGATCGCCACAAGAGCATTCTCATATTTAATATTACCAACTGTTTTTGCCGTCAAATCAATGGCCTGCAACGCCGGCATGCCGCTCTTGAGCAAATTGCGCAAGGTTATGGAAAATCTTGCCAAAGCCAACTTTTTAATTAACTCTCCGCTTACGGGAAATTTTTCAAACAAAGAAAAAATAATTTGCTTTCCGAATTTACTTCTATAAAAAATAAATATTAAAAAAATCAAAGTTAGGAAAATTAATATTGTCATCAGGGGATTTGCCGATAAAACATTGCTGATATTTATTAAAATTCTTGTAATTAACGGCAGGGTGATTTTTGTTTGCGACAAAGCTTTTATCAAACGCGGCATCACAAATGTCATGAGCAAAATAATTATCAATGAAGTCGCTGTTAAAAGAATCAGCGGATAAATCATAGCTGATTGAACTTTTTTCTTAATGTCATAATCGCGCTGAAGCTGTTCGCCCAATCCCTCAAGGCTGTCTTCAAGAGTGCCGGAAGCCTCTCCGGCTTTTATAAGCCCAACAAAAACCGGCGAAAAATATTTCTCATAAGAAGCAAAAGTCGTTGAAAGGGGCTGGCCTTTTTCAAGATTAACTTTTGCGTCTCTTAAAATTTTTTTCATCAATGGCTTTTGAACGTCCTCTTCAAGAATTTGCAAAGCCTCAATCAAATTAATCCCTGATTTTAAAATCGCCGCCAAATGACGAGTAATAAAAATTTTATCAACATTGCTGATACCGCCGAAAGTAATTTTTAAAAATGACAATTGTTTTTTTTCAAATTTCCCTTTTTCTTCAATAAAAATAGGCGTTAAATTATCCCGCCTTAAAAAATCAATCGCTGTCTGACGGCTATCTGCCTGAACTTCCCCATGTTGCTGACCGCCTTCTTTATTTAAAGCTTTATAAACAAAAATCGACATAATAGGGTATTCTCCAATAATACGAATTTTAAGCAAATAATGCTAATAATTAAATTAATATTCGCATTATTCGCGATTGCTTTATATTTTCAATAACTTCCATAAATCTAAGCCAACCAACCATTTATTAATTATTATAGCAACAATAGCCATTGGAATCCACCAATAACGCAAACTTACCCGAACCTCGCTTGGGCCTATTTTTAAAAAAAACTTATAATAAAACGAGACTAAAAAATGAATTATCAGATAAGCCAAAATTAAACCGATAAAATAAAATAAACATCCCGGCCAGCCGCTCAAAAACATCGCCAAGGCCGCGATCTGCGGTTCTTCGGAATAAAAAAATCTTTCTTCATATTTTTTATTTAAACGATTTAAAGAAAACAAAAGTAAAATTGAAGCCGCAAACGAAATCAAATAAGGTCCAAAAAATCTAAAACCGACATATTTAAAAAAATAATTTATGTTTACGTATGGCGGAAGCAGATATTTTGATAAATTATCCGATTTCCATAGTTGATATTGCTCAAATGATTGATAAATGAGAATAAAAAAAATAATTATAATTGACGCAAAATAAAAATATTTAAAAATATATTTATAAAAATTATCTCCAATATTAAAGAAGCGCCTTCCCAAAGAAGACGCTCCCAAAAAGATAAACAGAGTTAATATTAAAATTCCCAAAGAAAAATAAAAAATCATTTTTACAAATCTAATCCTGGATCAGAACCAATTTCGTAAAAAGAATTATTACTTCCGCCATCTGTAGTCATTAAGCCGGTATATTTATTGCTTTCCAATTTAGTATTTAATTCAATTGTTAAATTAGTTGTATCTCCTTTATAGGCATAAAAATAAGTAGCGCTATTAACCGGATCAAGCGGCAATTTAGACAACGGAGAACCGCTGGAAATATTTCTGAAATCAACTAGCACCCAACCAGTGCCGCTAATTGTTGTTGAAGCATTGGTCGTGCAAGCTTCATTTCCTCCAAAACCGAATCCAGAAGTAGTACCAGCAGTGCAAGTCGGACCAGCGCCAATAGCTGGCGTAGTCGAAGCGCTTGCCACATATAATCCAACAGCGCTATTTACTGAATTTAAATCTGATAATCGTTGGCTATCGCGCGCTTGAGCTAAAAGTTGCGCCGGATTTAAAGTAATTGCCACGACCGTTGTTAAAATCGCCAAAATACCGATAACGATTAAAAGCTCTAATAATGTAAAACCCCGCTTAGAAATTCTTATAATTTGTGTGTTTTCTTTTTGCATATATTTATTTTATATAATCGACTAATTTATTTTTAAGTATAGAATGATAATTTAAAAAAACAATGTGGATAACTAATTTATTATAAATCTAATCCCGGGTCAGTGCCAATCTCATAAATATTCGCTCTATTGCCGCCATCTTTGCCGTCAAAATCTTCTTTAATTGTATATTTTTCACTTTCAAGCACAGCAACCAATTCAAAAGTTTTAGCGCTGTCGTCGCAGGCGTAGCCATAATAATAGCCATTTTTATTAACGGGATCTATCGGCAATTTAGAAAATGGAGAGCCTCCTGAAATATCGTTAAAATTCACGTCAACCCAACCTGCGCTGTTTATTAGCGTTGAAGTGGAAATTGTTGCACATCCAACAGGAGAAATATCCGTCCCAAAGGGAGTAACGCCCGATAAAGTACAGCGTCTATTGCAAGCGCCTAAAGAATTCGGAGAGATACTCGCCATATAAAGCGGTAAAACGCTTCGTAAAGAACTTAAATCGCTGATTCTTTGAGCATCGCGCGCTTGAGCTATAAGCTCGCCCGGGTTTAAAACTACAGCAACAATTACCATTAAAATAGCCAAAATGCTTATGACGATCAAAAGTTCTAGAAGAGTAAAACCTTTCTTCATTTCTATTTATTTTTTAAAAATTCTTTAACCTTATTGATCAAATCGTCAATAGAAATTTTTGCTTTAATAAGATATTCTATTACGCCCAATTCCTGACCTCTTTTAATGTCTTCCACCTGGCCCAAATTTGAAATTATAATTATCGGCGGTTTTTTTGCTTGAAAGCGCGGATCTAAATTAATTTCTTCCAAAACTTCAAAACCGGTTTTTTTCGGCAAGATAATATCAAGCAATATTAAATCAAAATCAGCCGTTCTTAAATAATTTATCGCCGCTTCTCCGTCGGTCGCCAAAACAACTTCATAATTTTCTTTTTGAAGCCTGTTTTTTAATAATGAAGATAAAAATTGATCGTCTTCAACTAAAAGTATTTTAGCCATATAAATTTATAATACAAAATTTAAATCCGCCATGCAAGGCGGATTTTAGTCAGAACTTTTTCAGTTGCCCAATTTTAACCGAAACTTGAGGCTCCTCGGTCAACGCCTTCTGTGATCGACAACATTTTTATTAATTTAAATGATCCACGCACAGCTTCCGCTACGCGTGCCTTGTTACGACTTAGCCCATGTTACCGAATTAAAGCTAGTCCCGCTAATGCGAGATTTCGCCTTTTCCCGGCTCCCTTGGCTTGACGGGCGGTGAGTACAGGACTCGAGAACGTATTCACCGCGCCATGGCTGATGCGCGATTACTAGCAATTCCGGCTTCATGGAGGCGAGTTTCAGCCTCCAATCCGAACTGAGGTTGGCTTTTTGGGATTGGCTCCAGCTTGCGCTTTGGCAACCCTTTGTACCAACCATTGTAGCATGAGTGTGGCCCAGGATATCAGAGGGCCATGCTGATTTGGCGTCATCCCTACCTTCCTCCCCCTTCAAAAACAGGAATCTAGAATATAGAATTTAAAATACAGGAAATTTTAATCCCTAAATTCTAAATACTAAATCCTATATTCTGGTCTTTAAAGGGGGCAGTCTCGTCTGATACGTGCAACAGACGACAGGGGTTGCGCTCGTTACCCCACTGAAGGGAACAATTCAAACCACGAGCTGACGACAACCATGCAGCACCTGTCCTAGCGTCCTTGTGAGACCCCCGACGTTTCTGTCGGGGTTCGCTAGAATTTCAAACCCTGGTAAGGTTCCTCGCGTACCGTCGAATTAAACCTCATGCTCCACTGCTTGTGCGAGTCCCCGTCTATTCCTTTGAGTTTTAAACTTGTGTTCGTACTTCCCAGGCGATCTACTTAACGCGTTAGCTTCGCCGCCGAGAGGGTCGATACTCCCAACAGCTAGTAGACATTGTTTAGGGCGTGGACTACAAGGGTATCTAATCCTTTTTGCTACCCACGCTTTAGCGAATGAGAGTCAGGAACGTCCCAGCAAAATGCCTTCGCCTTTGGTGTTCCAGCCGATATCAACGGATTTCACCCCTACACCGGCTGTTCCATTTGCCTCTAACGCCCTCTAGTTTAATAGTATCCAATGCAGCCTCAAGGTTAAGCCCTGAGATTTAACACCAGACTTAATAAACATCCTACCCGCTCTTTACGCCCAATAAATCCGGATAACGCTTGAGGTCTCTGTATTACCGCTGCTGCTGGCACAGAGTTAGCAACCTCTTATTCCCACGGTACAATCACCGTAGTTTTTCCCGTGGAAAAGCGGTTTACGACCCGAAGGCCTTCATCCCGCACGCGGCGTCGCTCCATCAGGCTTTCGCCCATTGTGGAATATTCTCGACTGCTGCCACCCGTAGGTGTACGAGCCGTGTCTCAGTCTCGTCGTTGGGGAACAGGCTCTCACCCCCCCTACCGGTCATAGCCTTGGTGAGCCATTACCTCACCAACTAGCTGATCGGGCCTAGGCCAATCTAAAAGCGCATTGCTGCTTTACCCTTGCGGGACTATAGAACATTAGCCAATCTTTCGACTGGTTATTCTCTACTTTTGGGTATGTACCAGGGTGTTACTAACTCGTTCGCCACTATTTATTTTTTTTGCTTAGCATTGATATAATCTCAACCTTGTTTAAAAAATAAACCGTTCGACTTGCATGCCTTATCCACGCCGCCAGCGTTCATCCTGAGCTAGGATCAAACTCTCAAATAAAAATAGAAGTAGAAAGCAGTAAGCAGAAAGCAAAAATTTGCCAGCTACTCACTACCAACTACATTTCTATTTTGAATAAAAATTGGGACAACTAAAAAAATTCTGATTTAATTTTAACTTTTAATTTTTCAAGGTCCTCTCCAAAAATCAGTTCTCTCCAAAAATCAGATTCGTTCCGTTTTCAGATATCTACCCATTATATGAATGCCCTGCCCCTTGTCAAGAGAAAAAAGCCGTGATAGTATTCAAACTATCAAAATTATGAAAAAAGACGTTCATCCCCAATATCATAAAAATGCGAAAATTCAATGCGCTTGCGGCGCTAAATTTTCCATCGGCTCAACCAACCCGGAAATTCAAGTTGAAATTTGCAGCCAATGCCATCCTTTTTTTACCGGCAGAACAAATTTAATTGACACCGCTGGCCGAGTTGAAAAATTCAAAGCCCGCCGCGCCAAAGCCAAAACCACCAAATAACTATTGATAAAAAAATATAATTTTATATTATTAATATATTTCTTAAATACGGCCCACCCGCTATCTTCATTCGAAGATAGCACCCATCCCTAGGGCGTCCACGAGCATTTTTCCGCTCTGGACGCCGATTTTTTTACTAATTTTTTTATCAGTTTTTTATGCTAAAATAATTTTATGGAAAAAAATTATTTGGAAATTCTCAAAGAGCGCGGGAAAAAATCTCATGTTTACAGAAAATATCAAATGATAGGCCTAATGATCGCCCAGCTTCTTGATGACGAAAAACACAAAGCTCTTTATATCAAGCTCGCCAAAGAACATAATAATGAACATTTGCTCAGCATCGCCAAAGATGTTTCCGAAAGAAAAAATATTGAAAATAAAGGCGGTTATTTTATGAAAGTTTTAACGCAAACCCATCCGTATTTGTTAAAAAATTTAAAAAAGAAAAAATGAAAATTCTGACAATCAACAATAAAAAAGAAGAGAAATTCTTGCGGACCAAGACCGCGGATTTTGATTTCTCAAAATTTTCCAAAAAAGAAATTAACGAATTATTAAAACAAATGAAAGAAACAATGATAAAAGCTAATGGCATCGGGCTTTCCGCCAATCAAATCGGATTGAATTTTAAATTTTTTATAGCTCAAATTCCCAAAATTGAAGGCGATAAAATAATCGGTGAAAAATTTTACGCGATTTTTAATCCGGAAATTATAAAATCATCCGAAAAAACATCTTTTGTTGAAGAAGGGTGTTTAAGCGTGCCAGAAATTTATGGCGAAGTTGAGCGGCCGGAAAAAATCACTTTAATCGGTCGAGACAAAAACAACAAAAAAATAAGAATTAAAGCAGAAGGAATAGAAGCTCGAGTTTTTCAGCATGAGATAGATCATCTTAATGGAATTTTATTTATTGACAAAGCAAATGGTCTCCATAAAATAGATAATCAAAACAAGCAATAAAATAGAAACCATGAAATTCGCATTTTTCGGAACACCAGAATTCGCCTCAATAATTTTAGAAAAATTAATCAATGCCGGATTTGTTCCGCAAGCCGTTATTTGCAATCCAGATAAGCCGGTCGGCAGAAAAAAAATCATCACTTTCCCGCCGACAAAAACTATTGCTCAAAAATATAATATCCCTGTTTTACAACCGGAAAAATTATCAAAAGATTTTTTTCAAAATCACCCTATTAAAGATTTTGATTTTTCCATTGTTGCCGCTTACGCCAAAATTATTCCCAAAGAAATTCTGGAAATTCCGCGGCTCGGCGCAATCGGCGCCCACCCTTCGCTTTTGCCAAAATACCGCGGCGCAACGCCAATTCAATCCGCCATTTTAAACAATGAAAAAGAAACTGGCGCCGCCATATTTATGGTGGATGAAAAAGTTGATCATGGGCCGATATTGGCGTTAAAAAATATCCCAATAGACAAAAATGACGACTATAAAAAATTTCAACAAAAACTCGCCGAGTTAAGCGCTGATTTATTGATTGAAATTTTGCCCGATATTGAGAATAAAATTAAAACCGCAGCTATTCAAGATGAATCCCGAGCAACTTTTACCAAAAAATTTAAAACCGAAGATGCTTTGATTTCTTCGGAAGATTTGGAAATTGCTAAAAATCAGGGAGGCGAAATCGCCGTTCAAATTGAGCGAAAAATCAAAGCTTTCAATCCCGAACCCGGCGCTTATGTCTTCATCAACAACAAGCGCGTAAAATTTTTGGAAGCGGAAATTTTTGAAGGAAAATTAAAACTCAAAAAAATCCAAGTTGAAGGCGAAAAGCCTCAAATCTTGAAATAAAAAATCGGCTCAATATCAAAAAATAGGGAGCCGATTTTTTATTTCTTTTATTTTATCTTGTTACGGAAATTGTTTCTGAAAGTTCTGATGTCGGAGCGCCGACAGTGATTCTCCCGGTTGTTGCATCTTTGTAAATAGTATAACCAGTATCGTAATCTGTATTACTTGTATAATGAGCGCCGGAAGTTGTCGGATCAAACGGAAATGTTGAAATATAAGTCGGCACCAAACAAGGAGCGACATCATAACCGCCGCTGCTTTTCATAATAGTAGAAGTCGCAGGAATAACTCCAGCAACGCAGCCGGTTTCAAACACACCCTTATTATCGGCCAATCTTTGCCCAACACTATTTAAAATGGTATTAACATTTGACCAACGCTGAGTATTCCTGGCTTGAGCAAATTGCCTGGCCGGATTGATGGCAATAATAACTACTGCCGCTAACACCGCAATAATGCCAATAACCACCAAAAGTTCAATCAATGTAAAACCTTTAATTTTTTTCATTGCAAAATTTAATAATTTTCAATCTCGACCTTTTCAAATTTATTTAATTATATTATATAATTTAAAAATTCGCCACTTCTTCCCAATAAACAACTGCTAAGTTTGAAATTGACACTGCTATTTTTAAGTTGGTGATAAAATTTTGAAAATTCGCTTTTGTTTTTATTATTTTTTGTCCGCCTGCTGATTCAATCGCTAAAATTGAACATTGTTTATCACCAATTTGAATATTTTCATCTCCAGAGTAAGAGCTGTTTTGCGCCAATTTTAGAAGAGCTGTTTCAGCGCAAGCTTCGGCTAGGGCGCGGCTGATTTTCTTAAATTCCACTCCCAAAATGTCAAAACGGCCGGAAAAAGAACCCGAACTCAAAGTCAAAGCAATTATCATAATCAAAGCCGAAATAATCACAGCCGAAGTAAGAGCAATATAACCTTTTTGAAAATTTGTTTTCATTTTATAAATATTAATTTCTTAAATAATAAAGCATTTCAATGGTTTTGGAATAATTGAAAATTTTAGAATTTACGGAAAGTGTTGCCCTAATAGCCTCCGATGATCCTCCGCTGGCCGCCAAATGTTCAAAAACTAATTGGCCAACTGAAATATTCTGATTGTTTAAAAACGAAGCAGCGCCTCCGCCTTTTGCCAAACGAATATTGCCTTCATTTAAATCAAAAACAATCGGATTGGAAGAAAAATTATTTTTATTGATTGATAGAATCGTTGAAGTAGCGCCAGCTGCCGGCTGATTAACGGCTGTCGCTCCGTTTAAAGCCCAATTAACTTTTTGCAAAATAAAATTCGCTTCTCCCTCAACGTCAATTTTCGCTTTTAAGCGATCACCGCTGTCAATAATTTGATAAAGAACAAAAATTGAAAACCCGCCAATTAAAGAAACTAAAACAGCGTAAATAATTGTTTCAATTAAAGTAAAAGCTTTTTGATTTTTCATATTTATTGCGAAGTAATAATTCTTAACGCGTCATTGCTGCGGACCGAAACATAAACAATATTATCTTCATAATCAATTCCCGTCGCGATTTGAGGGAAATTAAACGAACTCCAAAAAGAAGGTCTAGTCGAACTGGAAATATCATAAACTTGAAATTCTTTATTAGAATCTTCTGTTGCCAAAAAAGCCAAAGAACCAGAGGAAACGATATCTCGGGTTTTACTTCCAATCGAAGCTGAACCCAAAATCGCCATTTTAGAAGTACTGGAAGCGTTAACGATGTAAAATTTTGTTTTTTCGCCTACCAATACTTGATTTTCACTTCTGGGATAAATGCCATAAACATGATCGCCAACATCAATTGATCCTAAAACCGAAGGTGAAGTTGAACTAGCTACATTAATAACAATCATTCCCCTGCTAGAATCTTCGGTTCCCAAATAAACGCGGTTATTCAAAACATAAATATCATTAATTTCGTTGCCAACACCCGACAAACCGGAAACAAGGCTCGGCGCCAAAGGATTAGAAACATCAATAATTAAAAATTCCTGCGAAGAGCCGCTGGCCCGGCCAACATAAACATAACCATTCCAATAAAATATTGTTAAAGCGTCAGCGCTGCCGGACAAATTAAGAGAAGCGACTTCAATTGGCGCCGATTGATTGCTTACATCAATAACAATAAATTCTTTATCATCATCTTTGCCGACCACATAAGCGTAATTGCCGGCGACATCGACACCTTTCAATCCGTCTCCGACATTAAGACTAGAAACAATAAACGGATTTTGACCGTCAGTGGCGTTAACAATAAAAAAATCAGATTTTTTCTTGTCCGAAGCTTCGGCCGTAAGATAAACCATTTTATTTTTAACGTCTAAATCGGTGGCCGATTCGCCGGCTCCCAAATCAATGCTTCCCAAAGTTTTTGGATTTTTCCAATCGCCGAACGGAGCGCTGCCCCCAGCATCGCCGCCGGATCCAATAATATTTGATCTGCTAGTAACCAAAGTTGTCAATTCAATTTTTTGCGGCCTCAAAAGATCTGTTTTCCAACTTGTTCGGCTAATAATTTTTTTTGAATAAGCGTCAATATTTTCAATTATTGTTTCTTGGGTAAAATTTCCAGTTATTGATGAGCTGCCAACCAAATCATTAAAATTATTTTTTGCCGAATATCTAGCTGTTTCCAATCCTTTTTGAGCCAAATAAATAGCTTGCTGGCCTAAATCAACGTCAACTGAAAAAGACTGGCTATTATAAATTAAAATAAACCCGCTTAAAACGCTGATAGCCAAAATCGCCAAAGCTACAAGAGTTTCCAAAACGCTTTGCCCGCAATTTTTTTTACCAATCAATTTTTCCATCATAATTTATAAAAACTTGCCGATTCTTTGTTTCATAATTTATTTTAATCGTTCCGGAAGCGCTTGAATCACCGCTCAATTGACTAAAAACCGCTTCTCCAATTCCCGAAAAATTAACGCTAAGCGGTTCATAAATTTCATCAAAAGACTGATTACGGGCGACATAAGACGATCCCTGGAAAATAACATATCGGTTCGGCTCAATATAAATTCCATGCGCTGATTCATTAAAATTAGTCATGCTTAAATTTCTAACTTTTCTTAAAGCGCTTGTTAAAATATTAAATTCAGAATCAAGATTGTATGTTTTATAAAATTCCAAGCTTACCCAAAAACCCAATCCGGCAATTACGGAAAGAATTGCCATCGCAACAATAATTTCAATCATCGTCAGGCCTTTTGCGTTATCTTGTGATGCTTCGACTAACTTCATAAATTGGTTTTATAATTGAAACTACCACAAAACCCACCAGAGATCCCATTACCACAAGCAAAACCGGCTCCAAAATACTCGAAAGGTCTTTGGTAATTTCGTCAACTTCATTTTCATAAAAATCCGCCAAATAAAAAAGATTTTCTTCAAGCTTGCCCGTATTTTCACCGACTTCAATCATCCGCGTGATGGTCGGAGGAAAAATTTTCGAATTATTTTCAAAATATTTATAAAACGATTCTCCTTTTTTAATTTCTTCGGCTACCAAATAAAAAGATTTTTTATAAACATCGTTGCTTGTTATATTGGCGTTAATTAAAATCGCCTCAACGATTTTTATCCCGCTTTTTAAAAGAATACCGAGCGTTCTTGTGGTATTGGCCATATTATAAGCAATCGCAATTTTTCCGATAATCGGCAATGCCAAAATCAGCCGATGATAATAAAATCTTATAAAAGGAATTTTTAATAAACCAGCCATAAGAATAAAAAAAACAAAAAATCCCAAAATAACCCAAAGATAATAATGCAAAAGAAAATTGCTGGCAGCCACTAAAATTTTTGTTTCAACCGGCAATTCAATGCGCAAGCTGTAAAAAACCGGAAGAATTTTCGGCAAAACAAAAAATATCAGCATTCCGCCGACTCCCAAAGTCGCCGCCAATATGACAATCGGGTAAATCAAAGCCGAACGGACTTTTGAACGAAGTTGTTGAGATTTTTTAAGCTCCACCGAAAGAAAATTTAAATTTTGAGAAAGCGTGCCAGTAATTTCACCGATTTCTATCAAATTAATAAAAATTTCTCCGAAAGCGCGAGGAAATTGTTTTAGGGACACGGACAAAAACAATCCGCTTTCCAAATCAGCGATAATTTTATCCAAAATTTTTCCAAAACCGCGGCTTTTTATCTGTTTTCTTATCAAACGAATGCTTTCAACTTCGGTCATACCGGCATTGACCATCATAGACAAATGCTTGGCAAAAAGAATTTTTTCCGAAAGCGGCACGCGTGTAAAAAAAATAACAAATTTTCTCGCGACTGATTGCAATAAAGAAACCTTATGATTATTATTCATGGATAACTCTTAATATCTCTTCCATGGTGGTTATACCCGCTATCACTTTTTTAAAGCCATCTTCAAACATCGTGGTCATGCCTTCTTTTTTGGCTATTTCTTTTATCTCTTGAGCTCCTACTCTTGAAACAATCGCTTCGCGGATGGCATCTGTTATTTCAAAAACTTCATGAATGGGGACTCTTCCCAAATAGCCGCTATTGCCGCAAGTTTTGCATCCCGCGCCGACAAAAAAATTTTGATTATCCGACAAGAATTCCGGCGGAAGATGAGCGCCTAAAGTTTTCAACGCGCTTAAAGAATATTTTTTCTCAATTTTGCAATCAGAACAAATTTGTCTTACTAAACGCTGGGCAATAACAACATTAACGGTTGAAACGATTAAAAACGGCTCCACCCCCATATCAATCAAACGAGGCAAAGCCGTTGGCGCGTCGTTGGTGTGCAAAGTGGAAAGCAAAAGATGACCAGTCAAAGCGGCGTTAACGGCAATCTTCGCTGTTTCCTCATCACGAATTTCACCAACCATAATAATATTCGGATCCTGCCTCAAAATTGAACGAAGACCTTTGGCAAAAGTCAAACTAGTTTGATTATTTACCTGAATCTGAGTGGTTTTTTCAAGCGAATATTCAATCGGATCTTCAATCGTGATAATTTCCACATCATCGGTATTAAGAATTTTTAAAATTGTATAAAGAGTGGTAGTTTTCCCGCTCCCAGTCGGGCCAGTCGCCAAAATCATCCCGTAAGGCTTTTGCATCGCGCTTTTAACAATATTTAAATCTCTTTCGGAAAATCCAATAGTATCAAGATTGTGGGCCTGTCCTTGCTCAACCAAAAGCCTTAAAACCGCATTTTCCTCATAATAAGTTGGGACTATGGAAATTCTTATGTCAAATTCTTTTTTGTCTTCGGCAATAAATTTAAAACGGCCGTCTTGGGCGATTTGGTGCTCATCGGTGCGAAGACCAGACAAAACTTTAAGCCGAGTGATGACTTCCGATTGAATTTCTTTCGGCAAAATAAAAGCGCCGTGCATCACGCCGTCAATCCTAAGCCTAACCGTAACCTTATCGCTAGCCGGATCAATATGGATATCCGAAGCCCGCGATTCATAAGCATGATCAATCAAAGAATCCACAAGCTTAATAATTGAAATTTCATTTGCCGGCGCAAGAAGCTCTTTTTCAATTTCCAATTTATTCATTGGCATTTAAAATTATTATAGATTATAATTTTTTCGTTAGCAAATTAAATATATTGCGGGATGGTGTAATGGTAGCACGTCTGGCTCTGAACCAGAAAATTGGGGTTCGATTCCCTGTCCCGCAGCCAAAAAGTAGAATCTCAAAAGGTCTATTAATTTATTTTAAATAAAAATGAATAAAAAAATATCCCATTTGGGATATTTTTTTGTTTAAGCAAACTTATTTTTGCGTATTATTTTGAGTCGGATAATTCCACCATCCCCTCATCATCCACGGACCCATTCCGCCATAATATCCGTCATCAGAATATCCCTTGCCGTAGCTGCCATAACCTCCCCACATCATCGGATAACCTCCCATCATCGGATAACCAAATCCGCTTCTAACATAATAAGAAATCTGCCCGATCTTCACTCCGAAATAAAATATAGTGATAAGAATTAAAATTCCCAAAACCCATCGGATGACGACATTTTTTTTGTGACCGCCTTCAAATCCTTTCCATTTGCAAAAAAAACAATGATCTTCGTGATTATGTTTCGTTTCCATATTTATATTTATAATAATTTAACGACCTTTATGAATTTCTATATCTTCATTATAAAGCGATTTTGATTTTTTGGTAATAGCTAAAACACCCAATACCGCGATGTAGGCCGAAATTACTTCACTGGGCATTTTGTAAGGTTTATTAAAAATAAAATCTAGAATTAAAATTCCAACCACCAATATTGTCCAAGCGGCAACGAACATCTCTCCGGGATGCCTTTTGTTGTGGCTGTGATGCCATCTTTCGAATTCCTTGTCTCCTGCATAAATCGCCAGCGCAGCAATATAAATCGCGGTAATCGGTCCGAGAAATTCAACGAAAGCGTTATCTTTTATAAAATCATAAATAATTGCCGCGTAAATAATAATCGCCCAAAAATTCGTAAGATATTTCCAAAATTTTCCGTTATTTTTTAATTCATTAATCATATAAATTTCTCGTTAAAAATTAACTTTTTCGGGCTACCCGGTAATGCTCCGAGGCCTCATGCACCCCATGCATGTATACTGCTTTTATACTATAGCCCGTTAAAAATAAAATGACCTTATATCAGCCATTTTATTATAAACAATATTTAAAAAAATAAAATTATTTTTTCTTTTGATTTTTTTTCTGAGTTTTGATGCACTTCACGCAAGCCAAAACCCGCTTGCCATTTTCAAGCCTGGTTGATTGAATATTCGGATATTTTCTTGTTTTCGGAATCGGATTATAATTGCCGCGAAGTTTTAATCTTTTAGCGAACAATATTGAACCCTTTCCGCAAATTTTACATTGTCTCATAATTTAAAATATAAAACTTAATGAGCCTTAGCTGTTGGATTATCCCGGCTTTCGCCAAGTGGGCAGGCTCAACTTTGACCCAAGAGCCAAAGCGCTGTTGCCTTCCCGTAAATAAATCCTTGATCCGGAAATCACAACTAAGACTCTAATATATTATAAACAATTAAAATAAAAATACAAGCCCCATAATAAATATAAAAGCCTCTGCCAAAGATTTTATCAGCAGCGGCTTTTATATTTATATTTTAATAAATTAAGGAGTAATTGCCGTTCCAAGAAAACTCTGCAAAAGAGCAGTAATTGTTTTTGAAAGCAAACCAACGGCAACGGCCACTGTGGCGTAAATTATATAGCTTTTTGCGGCTGCAAATTGTTCTTCATTTCCAGAAGCCATTAAATAGAGATAACCTGCATAAAGATAAAAAATTGCCGCCACCGCAACAAGAATTCCAAGCATCCAATTAGCCAATGTATCAATAGTGGTAATAATACCGGCGTAACTTGATAATCCGGTAACGGTCGGAACACTCGGTTGGGCAAAAACTAAAAGCGGAGACAACCCCAACAAGGCAATCGCGATTTTTTTAGTCATTTCTAAATTTAATTATAATTTTTGCGACCTTTTTAATTTAATTTAATCTAACATATAAAATTATTTCCAGCAAGTGACAACGTCACCCGCTCCATGGCCGCTGCAACACGGCAAGGTGTCGCCTGCTTTGCAGGTATATTGATATTGCTGCCAATATTGACTCTGCGATTGATATGGTCCCCCAGGATAGTCAGAAGATCCTCCTGCGCCACCAGAACCGCCCGAGTTGCCAGTTCCAAAACTTCCGCCTTGAGCTCCTAAAAAATTAGAAATCAGCAAAACAAAAGTGCCGGATAAAATCGCCACAACGATCGCCACTGCCGCCCAAGTAATTCTTCTTTTTGCAATATTGATATTTTCGCTGTCTTCGCCTCCAATAAGATAATAATAGCCGGCCCAAATTATAAGAATGACTGAAGCGGCAAAAAATATTCCAAAAACCCATCTTAAAAGCAGTTCTAAATAAGAGAAAAGTTGATTAACACTACTCACCTCAACTTTTCCGGCCTGAATACCGCCGATATTTTGAGGAGCCACATCGGCTGGCGCTAAAATATCACCGGCAGAAATGGCAAGAACAAAAGACGGCAATAAACCAATAATAAGCAATGCAATTAATGAAAATTTATTAATCATTGATTATATTATTTTAACTAATTTGATTATCCTTTGCAACTATTGACTTTTGCATTAAGGTATGCTATATTTTTTATAGTTTAATTTAGGGAACGAAACATCGCGACATAAAAAAAGAACTCTAAATTTTTTTGAAAACTCAATAATAAACGCTATCACTAGTGATAGCAACATTTAAGGAATTTAAGGAGGATATATGAGAAGATTTGCATTTCTGTTTTTGATACTTGCGGTCGTTAGCCTCAACGCTTGCGCCGGCGCCCTGGGGATTGCTTATGTCGGCGGTAAAGCTCGCTACGGCAGTGAAGAGCAATACAACAGCGGCGATCATAGCGGTTTTTCGGATGCCGAGGAAATGGCGAAAATTCAAAACGAAAAAGAGAGTCTTCGCCAAAAAAAAGATGGCTTTGACACGGCCATGGCCAAACTATATGCTCAGCCCACAATGACAAAGACAGAAAATGGCATATCAATGGGATTCAAAGGAATTGTGGTCAATTCAACGAAAGAAACCGTTACCGCTGTTATAATCAACAACAGTACTGGCCTTTCCACAAGCTACACCCTTGATTCGGAAAAAGAGCAAGAAGACTATCTCCTTCCCGGAGAATACACGGCTGTTTTTAACATTAAGGGACAAGAAAAAGCTCGCTGGATTTTCCACGTTACCGGCGCAATCCACTACTTTAAGGAGAAGAAAGTGCATTGGGCGACTTTCTTGTCGGCCTCCTCCAAATAAAAAACACCGCGGGTTTGTTTTCAATAACAACTCGCGGTTTTCTTTTTTGATTAAATACTTTTCTGATTATGGAGTCCCTCCGCCAGAATAATTTGTTCCGCCAGCTCCCCCACCACTAGATCCGCCGCCTCCCCCGCTTGCGCCCAAAAAATTCTGCACAAGCAAATTAAAGCTTAAAGCAAGAATTGCCACAGCTATCGCCACTCCTGCCCAAATAATCCTTTTATGGGCTTCGCGAATTCTTTCCGGATCTTCAGCGCCAGTAAGATATTCATAAGCCGCCAAAATAATAAAAAGAACCGCCACAACAAAAAATATTGAATAAGTCCACTGCATCACTTTTACAAGAATATCAACAATTCCGCCAACATTCGTTGGGCCAACCGCTTTTGGTCCGCCGTATTGAGAAATATCAGGAATTTGAGATGCCGCCTGCGCAATATTTAACATAATAAAATTATTAATTATAAAAAATTATGGTGTTGTAATAAAACTTTCAATAATTTTTCCGAAACCAACGGAAAGCAAAGCCACAACAACCGCCACCGCCGCCCACATAATTGATTTTGTGGCGCCTTTTATTTTTTCAGGATCGTCTTCGGCCGTTAAAAATTTAAAAGCCGCCAATAAAACAAAAAACACTGAAACAATAAAAAATATCGTATACATCCAGCTCACGATTTTCCCTAAAATATTATAAACATCGCTCGCGCTTTTAACAGGAGAAGAACCCGCCTGAGCAAAAGCAAAATTCAAAATTAAAAAACTAAAAAATAAAATTGATAAAATTAACGCAGATTTTTTAATTAAATTCATTTTAATTTATTTTTATTTCTAAATTTTTTATTTTTTTATCGTGAATTTCCAAAGTGTCATTGATTCTTCTATGAGCTTGTGTGTGCATCAAATCTTCCTGTTCTTTTTTTTCCAATTTAGAAATGATAATATCAGCTTTGGTAAATAATTTATTTATATTATCAGTGAGTTCTTCTTTAATCGTTGATTTAATTTCATCGGCAACTTCAGACTTAAATTCTATTTTAAAGTTTTTAAGATCATCTTTGGTGACAAATCTTTGTAATTCATTTTTTAAGTCGTCTTTGGTGGCAAATCTTTGTAATTCATTTTTTAAGTCGTCTTTGGACACCTTGGTGTCAATCTCTTGCTTTATTATCAACGCCAATTTATCCAATGTCATTTTTGATTTTTTAATTTTTTGTTTTTTCATAATTTTATTGCGTCGGAATACTGATTCCCAACACATCTCCAATTATATAAATAACTCCCCATGAACACAAGATAATAATAAATCCGACAACAGCCCAGAGAATCACTTCTCTCCCGCTTTCAACTTTTTTCGGATCATCGCCAGCCGACAAAATCAAATAACCGCCATATAAAACCATAATCGGCAAGATAAAAGATCCGACTTTGATAAGAAAGCCAATTAAGCCGTCAAGAAGAGTCCAGATAGTGGCTCCTGCTCCAAGAGGGTTGGTAAGCCCGCTACCGGAAGTGATTCCACCGCTAACAGCAAAAACATTATTAACGCCAACAATAAATAAAGCCGCTATAATAGTTAAAATAAATTTATTCATTAATATAATTTTCTGATATTTAATAAATAGTGTCAAGCGAAAATAAAAAAATCTGAATAAAAAATCCGGATACGGGGAAAACCCCATATCCGGAATATTTAACTGTTTTGCAGGGATTCCAAGGATATTTTTAAGATCCCGGATTCAGAAACACCGCGAATCTTAAAAAATCCTTTATGCAATCCTTGCCAGGCCATCTTCCCCGGCCCATCAACATACTCCGAACCATCAAGGAACTTAATCCGAACATCTTTGTCGGGGTCAAGTATATACTTGAAATTCGGAGGAAGTTTAACTTCCGAAATACAATCATTTCGGAAATTAATCTGAATTTCTTTCGTGTTCTCCTCTTTTATGTCTATGCTAATTTTTCCATTAGCGCAAAGAGGAGTATTCCAAAAAGAAGGCGCAGAAGCAAATGCAGTTTTTGGCATATCTATTCTTATTTCATCGCGACCACCCATAAAAAAGATGACCGTAATAATTTTAAGAACGACAGCCAAAAAAATAAGCGAATGGCTTCGGGTCTTTCCTTCCGCGCTGATCCAAATAAAGATCATAGCGATGACAATAAGCACCACTACCGGTATTAGATCGCGATCGTTTTGAACTGGAACAAGCGCGAAATAAATGCCAAGACACAGCTCAAGAGCCGCAATTCCAGTGAGCGTTTTAATCGCCTCGCGGACTTTTTCCGAATAAACCGCGATAGCGAAAAATCCCAATGGCCAAATATTCACATTCGGCACCTGCCGAACGACATTCTGCCCATTTTCTTCGCGTTCAACCTTTTTATAGGTTTCTGCATGAACAGCTGTCAAAAGAACAATTGCCACTATCGGCACCATGGAAACAATAGCAATGATTCCGGACGTTCCGTAAAACGCCGAAGCCATTATGAGTATCGGCCAGAAAGCGATTATCGCAATCGCCCACCGGCAAAACCTGTTCCCAAGTTGCCAAATCTCCGAAAAAATTGCAAAAAAAGCCTGTAAACTTTCCATTCTATCCTCTCTTTTCTTTCTTTTAAAAAGGTTTTTTTATAACAACAAGACCTTCTTCTCGATCCACATGTTCCGGAAGAAAAAATGTGCCAGGATATCTTTTTATAAAAAACCCATCACCATAGATATTGGCATCGGGAATTTTAAAAAAGCCTCTTGGTTTCCACAATTGATGGCTATTATTAAATTTGCCATCTTCATGAACCCGCTTTTCTTCATGGTGAATTTCAACAGTTGGTTCTTCAACCTTTTCAACAATAGGCGGCTTTTTACGCTTTAACCACCATTGCTTAAAAAGATTAAACCAATCCCCCAGATGCCAAATTCTTTTTATCTTTGGCTTTTTGGGAGATATTAAATCATAGAAATTCCACAATGCCTCAGCCGTAGCCTTGTCAGATCTTCGGTAGAACTCATTGAATTTCTCATTACAAAAAACAAAGAGTTCATCCCAGCTTTTTTCAGGTCTTGGTTCAGCTGGTTCAAAAACCTCTTGCTTTGACTGCGCTTCTTCTTGAGCTTTTTTTACGAGTTCAAGAATTTGCAACCGAAGTTCAAATTCTTCTTTCAATCTGGCAAATTCGGTTTTTGGATCAGAGCTTTTCGCAATGCGATCGCTCGCCTCTTTAAAAAACGATGACATCCAATCGTCGGCAATTTCAACAACTTTTTTCTCTTTTTTTCCAGAACCAGCGTCATTACAAGTTTTTACTGAAAGGCTGACTCCGACAAAATTGAGAAAATCCGTAAATTTTTCAATTGCCATTGCCATTCCCGGAGATTTCCCTTTGCTCTTGCTTTCAAGCCAGCCCTTAAAAATACCAAGAATGCGTTCGAATTTTTCGCTTCGAAAAAAGCTATTTTTAGGAACGCCCTCAACCATTTTTTCCGCCAATTTGCGAATTTCCGGGTCAAGAATCCCAACCAATCCTCCGAAAAGCTTATCCATACTCATAATCTACCTCTTTCTTTCAAAAGTTGATTATCAATTATACCCAACCGCTTCCGTTACAAGCGCTACAACGTCGTGTACCATTACACGACACGCACAAATGATTACCCCTGCAAAGAGGACAATAATTGGGATTTTCAACTCTATGCGAAAACAACAAACCATCCCTTAAATAAGTAGTATTAAGTTCACCCTTACCTTTACATCTTGAACAAATACCATTATGGCATTTAGAACAGTTGCCAGAACCCTTACAAAAACCGCACTGCTTTTTTTCTACATTCTTTATAATATCCATAGATTTCCCCCTTCCTGTCTATTGATTCACCCTTATTCACTTGTCAAAAAGTTTGGAAACCATTTCCAAACCATACTGCGTAATTTATATCATAATTTTATCGCAAAGTCAATTAATAAAAACAAGGCTCAATGTTTTATTTTTGAGCCTTGTTTTGTAAAAAATATTTAATCTATAAAATTTATTTTTAATTTTTTATTTAAAAAAGATTTAAAAATTCATCTATGCTCAATTCAGAATCTCTCAATATTTTTCTAAGCAAAGATCTATCTATAGCTTTGTAATTCGGCACAGTTACTGATTTTCTATTTAAACAAGATAAACGAATATGGCTGCCGCGCTGGCGAACCTCGCGATAACCTAATTTAGATAAAAGTTTAATAAGTTGACGGCCAGAAATAATCGGTAATTTTATCATATTTATACCGCAATAGTATGAAGGCTTATTTCTTCGGGATTATAATTTTTTAGAATTTCTCTGGCAATCTTCTCTTCAAGAATTATCCCTATAACCTCGCGAATATTATGCAAAGCCTCGTCAAGGGTTTTGCCCTGGCTGTAACAACCTTCAAAAAGTGGACATTCAACCACATAAAAATTATCTTCCCCTTTTTCTACTAGGAGAGGAAGCCGTCGACCATAAGATAATTTTGGCTTAATAATGTTCATAATTTATTTTAATATATCACCTCCAAAACCCGGAAGTCAAACAGGAGTCAAACAGGAGGCAAACAGGAGTTAAATAAAAGAACACCCAATGCCGTTATTTATGTTTTTTTCGCGCCTCTTCGCAGGCTTCAATAATTATTGAATAAAAAGATGTGTTTGTGTTTAATTTTTCCATTATATTACTAATAAGTTTTTGAATTTCGCCGTTCAATTCTAAAAACATAAACAATTTTTTTGCTGGTAATTATTTCGTAAAAAATCCGATAAGCGCCAATGCGACGACGCCAAAAATTCTCTACATCCAATTTTATAATATCGCCAAAGAAAGGGTTCTCTTTTATTTCACGAAGCGCCTCGGCAATATAGCATCGATCTTTCATGGGAAAACGGCAAAATTCTTTTTTTGTCTTATTTCTTATGTGTAATACCCAGTTCATATTCAAGCTGCTCAAGAGTAATATATTTCTCTTGTTTATAATCTTTCCTCGCCTGTTCTAGATCGCGTTTTTGAGCCGAAGTCATTTTTACAACAGAAATAATTTTACGCAACTGCAAATATTCCTCATACTCATCGCGGGGTATTATAACAAGCTCCGCCCCTCTGGTTAAATTTTTTGGAATAGTAATGGTATTCATAAATTTATCTTATCACCTCCAAAACCCGGAAGTCAAACAGGAATCAAATAAAAGAACACCCAATGCCGTTATTTATGTTTTTTTAATTTAAAAAATTCCTCTGCCGAAATTTGAAAATCTTCAAAAATTGCTTTTAAAGTTCGGCGCTTAATAATTTTACTGCCATGATTTGGTATAGTTGTCTGTCTGCCATCTATATCTCTTCTCCAAATTTCATGGCTGCCCTTAGCCTGACGATAAAAATAAAAACCAAGTTTCTTGGCTATTTTTGTTGTATCGCGATAATTAACAACAGGAAATTTCAAGCCCATAAAAAATTAATTTCCCACTGGAACAGGAATTTGAATATTTATATCTGATCTGTTTTTAACTTTAATAAAAGAAGTCAATTCTTTATGTTTTTTTCGCAATTCAAGATGAGTCTTAATAACATCGCGAATATTATCTATTGTTTCTCCATAAGTCTCTCCTTCGGCATGACAGCCTTGCAATATAGGACAATAAGCAAAATATCCGCCCTCTTCGCAGGCTTCAATAATTATTGAATAAAAAGATGTGTTTGTGTTTAATTTTTCCATAAATTTATCTTATCACCTCCAAAACCCGGAAGTCAAACAGGAGTCAAACAGGAGGCAAACAGGAGTTAAACAAGGGACAAACAAAAAAACAAGGCTCTGATTGCCTTGTTTTTACTTAATATAAATTTGTCCCAATCTTTGATAATCAACAAATTCAAAATAGGCGTAATCATTTGTTTTTTGAGTGCAAGCATTAGAACCATCACTTCCTGCATAACCAAAATAATTAACAATTCTTGCGGTAGAGCCAAGATCTCTATCAGAAAGAATAAATTTTAAATTATTGCCCCGTGTTCCCCAATTTCCGCTATTTATCGCATCACAAATAGTTCCAGTTCCAGAAGGATTGGTGTATAAAGTTGCAAGATTATCAATCTTATAAAAATTACCTATTGGTGAACGGTTTGCGCTAGTTTGCCTAGCTTCATAAGCACCGCCGGTCGTTTTTTGAGAATAAGCCGGCTCCGAAACATTCGATAAATTAATCGGATTAGAAAAAGCAACAGGCAAATAAAGATATTTCATACTGAAACCGGAAATCGAGACACCATTTGAGTCAACTATCAATTTGTTGTTAATATTAAGCGCATGGCCAGTGATGTCGCCAATTGAGCTTACTATGAAACTACCATTCGCCGCGCTTAAAGTCGCCGCGCTTAAATCGCCACCAATCGTGGCTTTGCCACTGGCTATGATATCGCCTGTTTTTAAATTACTATCTAATGTACTAACAGCTCCAACTTGCGCGTACACCAAAAAATAAGTCAAAGAAACGCTCAAAAGAGCCAGAAACACAAATTGAAAAACGTTTGATTGTTTGATGCTGTTAAGTTTTATTTTTAGTTTGTTGATCATTTTTTAATTATAAGATATGTAAAATTAGTTGCAAGAGGCAAGCTGTGGATAACTCGCCAAGTTTATTTGAGCGAAGCGAAACTATAAAATTGAGTGCCCGCCTAAATTTTTGAATTATTTAGAAAATAATTTTTAATAATCTTCTTTAGATAATTTCTACCCCAGCCTGTTTTTAAATACATTTCTCTTTGCAAAGCATCTTTTTTATTTTTATAACCCTCAAAATATATTAAATCAATTGGTCTGCGATTTTCAGTTGATTTTACATTTCCCTGATGATGTTCCTTAATTCTTCTTGGTAAATTATCTGTAAAACCAATATATATTCCCATATCTTTATGACTAAATAATATGTAGACAAAATGAAACATAAATTAATTCAAAAATTTTGGCGGGTTAATGATTTGGTCGCGCCTATTATTAAATTTTATAAGATAAAATTTTAATAGGCAACCAAATCATTAAAAAAGGGCGGGCAAAATATATTTAATTCAAAAAATATTTTAAAGATAATTGTTTTATTAAATCTTGTTCTTTTTCTATTTTTTTGAATCTCTTAAAATTCCATTTAAATATTCCGTCAATTGACTCTAAATAAACATTTTCCAAGCACACCAACATAGCCATTTTTGGTAAAATTTCTATATCATGGCGAGATAATTTTATTTTTCGAGAATAATTTTTTAAAAAAATTTTAAATCCGCTCATTAAAAAAACGGGCTGCGATATACGTTTTATTTTCATCTCAAACTTAAGAAAATCAAAAGGGATAAGATTAAACATAAAAGCGACCATCTGCCCAAGATCATAAACAATCGGACCGCGCGATATATCATCAAAATCAATTAAAAAAAGTTTTTCTTTGCCCAAAACATTAAAATAGCTTATATCCCCATGAACTGGACCAATTGTCGCGCCAGATATTGGCGGGAATGAATCAAGAAAATTGATTATTTGATTTTTGATTTTAATATCTATATTCTTTTTTGAAAATAATGTTTTTAATTTTTTAATTTTTTCCCCAATATTTAAATTTAAAATTTTGCTATTTTCTGTTTCAATTTTATGAAATTCTCCAACAGCATAGCCTAATTTTGAAAAAAAATTCAGTGACGGCATATTTTCTTTTTCATCAATAAATTCCGATAAGAAAAAAAAATTACCGGACTGAAAAAAATATTTTTTATTTGATTTTGTATCAATAATTCTAGGAAAATTGATTATTTTATTTTTGATCTTGGATATAAATTCCAATTTCGCAATTAATTCTTTTTTATTCGGAATAATTTTAATAACATATTTATTTTTATTATCAATGATTAAAAAAACGCGCCGCTGCCCTCGCGTTTCAAATTTTTTTAGAAAAACCGGATTCTTTAAATTATATTCTTTTTTAATCTTTTCTGTTATCAAATAATTCATTATTTTAATGATAACATTCATTAATGAAATAAAAAAAGGGAGAATTGTTTAAATCATTCTCCCAAATCCCATTTTTAATGGGTAGAACTGCGCGAGGAACATCCCGGGCAAGTGGATGATTTACTGCTCCTACTTGATGACCACGCGGTTTTTATTGATTTTTTCATCAATATTCACCTCCTTTCCATTTTATTATTAAGAGTTGCTATCGCGCCGAACATATGTTTTGGTTTGATTAAAACATCTCCTGCATCAGTATAATTGATGCCAGGACAAAAATTAAAAACTTTTTCTTTTAAAACATCTTTCCATTTTAATGAGCCAATTTTAGACATATCTTTCCCATATATAATATCTTTAATTTTTTTATTGCATATATTTCCAACTGGTAATGGCATCTGACTACATGGGAAAACGTCGCCTGTCGCAGATACCGCGAATATAGCTTTCTCCGCTTCGCAGATATATTCGTCGGATTCAAAACACTTTTTTTCTAAAAGAAAATCTAAATTTTTTTCTATAAAATGACTAAAACTTTGACCAAAAATATTTAAACTGCTTTTCTTTTTTGTCCCATAATATTCATCGGCTATCGGCCAAGAAAAATTTTGAGAGATTTTCTTTTCTTCAAAGAAAAATTTAGTTCTCTCCCATGAAATGATATTTTTTCTCATTAAAGGCGTAGCTACTTCAACAAAATACCCATTTTTTATTAATAAATTAAGATTTTTAAGATTGCGTTTTAAAGAACCAGCACTTTTTGTTATTTCATCGTGAATTTTAAATATAGATGAATAAATTGAAGTCTGTATTCTACCTATTCTAAAATCCTCATATTTATTACGCAAAAACCAATCGGGTAAATTTTGTAAATTACTGAATATTTCTATCAAAAATCCTTTTTCTGTTGCTATCCGCAAAAAATTTTGAAGTTTTTTGCTAATAAACGGCTCTCCTCCAGTTATTACGACAAGAAAAACTCCCAAATCTTTAAGTTTTTTTAAGAATCCGTCTATATTGCAATCATCCATTTTTTCAAAAACACTTAATTCAGATGAACTTAAATTTTTATTTCCAATATAACAATGGATGCATCTTAATGAGCATCTCCTGCTTAATTCAATATTCACTATTGTCGGAAATTTAAATTCTAAACCAAGTTTAATCAAATTTCCGCGGCATAATCTAGAATTATATTGATTGCCTGTTGTCCTAAAAACTTTTTCCGCTTCGCAATCAAATTCATAATGATTGGGGTTATTTATAATTTTCTTTGCTTCCGCGCTATCTACTTTGAAAGAAACAATGTGCCCATTCACACAATTTAAAAAATGAGTATATTCTCCAACATTTCGCCATATAATTGTCGACATTGCCGATATTCTCCTTATTTTATTTTAAAAGAGCTAAATGCTGATTTTAGCATAACAAGTTAAATTCATTTGTCAAATTCCGCAAAAAATAAAAAAGGGCGGGCATAGAAAATTCCATTGTCTACGATAACAGACTCTCCGCAGGTTTTTCCAATGCTCCAGACAACGGAACCATCGGCAGGGTTTATCTTTTCACCAACATTGGTGTAAAGATAGCCATTGCTGTCAACAGCAAGGCCGTTGATCGTTTTCTTCTTTCGGTCTTCTACGAGCCAAAGCCGATTTCCCAAGAAATCGTATTTGACGAGAAGATAAGTCCAATCCCCGCTGCCATTGGGATAAGTAACAGTCACTGCTCCGCCTACGTATATTCCGTCTTGGCCGACTGCGACAGCATAGAAAAGATCTTGGGTATACGCTTCTCCTGTTAAAGCAGTAGAGCGCCAAGAATTATTCACCCAATTATTGCCAGCGCTGTCAAGGGTATGGCTGACAATAACTGCTGTAGTGAGGCCATTTACGGTATCCAACCCGATTGTATAAGAAATTCCATTGCTAACAGTCACACCAAATGTCATTACAGCTGTACTGCCTGTAATCGAAAAGGGCTGTCCAATGAAATTTCCATTTAAATCAAGGTGAAACAGCTCTTCTGAGGGGTTATTGGAAGCAAGGACAACAATGCCGTTTTGATCAACAACCATTGTTCCCCCACCCAGAAGCCTGCCAAAGACATATCCCGTCGGCGGTTCAATGACTTGCAACTCTTTGCAGTTGTTGTCAAAAATGGAAATGTGGCCTGGACTGCTAGCGCTGTCACCATCATGCCAAAGAGCGTAGATCTTGTCGCTATAGGAAGCGATAGTTTCTACATAATAACCTTTGGCTATGGAACATTGAACTTTGCCGGCAAGGTTGAATTTGACGACATTGGGAGCATACCATTCGCCGAACCAAATACCATCGCTGGTTTTGGCAGAGCTAGCGACGCGAACATTAATATTCCCCCCATGCCACTTAGTCGGCAGTTTCCAGAGATCAACACTGATGCTTTTGGCATCGTCTGCTGAATTGCCATCCTCCCCATAGCAAGTGATGCTGTAGGTGGTGGTATCGGTGGGATTAACATCACAGCTTTGCAGCTATTGGCGTTCTTAGCTTCCCAGCTAAGAGTTATTTTCTTTCCTCTCCAGATGCTTGTCTCGGAGGCGGTTAAAATGACTGTGGGCTTTTGGACAACAACGTTGTTATTGTTGTTGTTATTGTTGTTGTCCTTTTTGCTTCCGCAACCAAACAAAACCACACCCAACAAAATAACCAGCAAGATATCTAAGATCGGGAACCAAGGCAATTTCAACTGCATTTCCTTTTTCATTTCCTTATCCTCTCTTTCTTTTTCTTTCTTTTTTTTACCAGTTTCTAACCTTAGAACTGGTATTTTTCAAAGTTTCTATTTTATATTATACTCGGGAAAATAAAAAAGTCAATGGCGGTGATTATTTTTATTATTTTTTTTAATCGGAACAACTTTGTAATTATTTATTAATTTTTTATATTCACTAAATGGCGGCAGATTATATTCTTTTCTTTTTTTATCAAGATTTTTAATATCTTTTATCGACCTCGGTCCAAAAATTCCTTTTTTATTTGTATAAAATTGTGTCCCAAATACTTGATGCTTCCCTTCATTTATTAAAATTCTATCTTTTAAAAACGCTATATTATTTTTATCTATTTCTAATGAATTTTTATTATAAATTTTTTCGAGCAGACTTAAAATAGTTTTTTGAAACCGAATATCATGATCGGCGTGTTGAATAATTAACCACGCATTCCAACTAGCTTTTTTACCAACAAGACCAATCGTCGGCCAACCAAATTTTTTAATAATTTTTTTTATTTTTAATATATTTTTTCTATCAACCATCTTATCCCAAATTCCAGTTTTCATCGCATTTCTTCTCATCTTTTGATCAATGGCGGCCATTTCATTTATAATTTTTACTAAATTTTTATTCATTAACTTTAAATTTATTAATATAACGGCTTTGTTGAATGAGCTTTTTTTATTAAAAAAATATAATCATATTCAGATTTTTTATTCTTTTGCAATTTAGATTTTTTAATTGTATTTATATTTTTGTGAGAAGGAATTTTTTTAGAATATTCATTATAAAAATAACCAGAACAATATTCTAATTTAATAGATATTGTTGTATCAAGAGGAAAATATGATCCAAGAGGAATATATTTGTTGCCACCAAAATAAAATACCATTTTTGAAGCATGAAAATTCCCCATAATCGCAACTAATTGAATATTTTTTCTCTTTTTCAACTTGAGTAATATATTCGCCATTTTTTTATCCCTTTTATTCCATTTTTTTTCAATTACATCAAAACATTGAATTTTAATTTTTTTATTTTTTAAGAGATTGCGATTAATATTTTTAAGCCACTTTAAAAAAAGTATATGTTCTTTAGATATTCTTCCATCATTATTTTTAATAAAATCCCATTTCTGCCATTTTAATTGTGTCAGATTATTATCTATATATTTATTAATTTCATCTGTTAATTGATATGGCCATTCCAATGCTAAAATTAATTTATTATTATTTTTACTTTTTAAATATGATTGTATTATTGATTTTAATATCTCAATATTTTCCTTTATGCCATGAATTTCTCCTATTAAAATAAATTTAGTTTGTTTTGAATTTTCAAGATGTATATTTAACATATTTATATTTTAATGAATATTATATTAAAAATAAATATAGGGAGCAGCTTATCGCCACTCCCTATTTTGGGTCCCCGACTAATCTGCCTAGTCGTCTTGATGTTTGAAAGACCCCTGGCCAGTCCAACTCGCCGTAACTTCAGAGAGTTGTTCTGATGATTCCACGGCGCAAATTGCCGCAAAAATCTCAGGACTCATAATCTATCACCTCCTTTCTAAACTTAGAATATCAACAATGGCATCAGAAATTGGCACATTTGTTTGACTTTCCATCCAATACCATTGTCCATTAGGGTTAATTTCAAGAAAAAAGATTTCCCCTATTTTATCAACTACAAAATCAAAAGCTCCAAACGAAAGCTCAAGCTCATTCAACATAGTTAAACAGGTTTTAACAAGCGCTTCTGGGATACTAACAACTTCATAACGGAGTTTATTAATAAACTCCGGATTTCTCCAATCAACAGTTGTTTGAGAATTTTCTTGAGAATAAATTTTGACTGGAAAAATTTTTTGTCCTACAACCGTTATTCTTAGCTCGTATTTTTTATCGATAAATTCTTGAAATAGACATGGCATTTTCTTGACAAGCTCAAGTTTTTCTAGGTGTTTTTCTGTTATAAGCGTAGTCGGAATATTAAATGCGCGATCTCCATAATTTAGAAATTCATGATAAAAAGCTTTAAAAACTATCTTACCATTGTAGGTCTTAAAAAATTCATGAACACGATTTGGGTCATTGGTAACTATTGTTTCTGGTATTAAGAATCCAAGCTCGCGAGCAAGTTTTAATTGAAAAAGTTTTTTCCGCGCTTGTTCAAGGCTTTTCGGATTGCTTAACCAAAAAATATCCGGCACCATCGTCCATAATCCATCTAGCAAATTTTTAATCTCTTGTTCGGCATAATTACGCTGAACGAGATCTTGAATTTGCAAGTTAAAATGATTAGGCCTACGATACCAAACACTTTTAATATTTCTTGAATTTATCACTTGATCATGAGAATACATCGCAAATTCGCATCTCCGATGGTTATTCTCAAAATCAATTATAATCTCACCATTTGCAAAACGATCTGAATCAAAACGAAAAACATTCTGATCAGCCTGTTGAAGTTTCTCAAGCACAACATCCGTATGTTTACCATCTTCGGAATTAGTTAAAATAAGAATTGCTTCTTTCATTTTCCCATCCTCTCTTTCTTTTTCTTTTCTTTCTTTGTCTGAAATATCTTTGGCACTACTATCAATAGTAGTACCGGTTTTCTTATTAACACATTCACAAACCTGCCTGCCGGCAGGCAGGGATGCGTTATTTTTCAAAGTTTCTACCCTATATTATACTCGGGAAAATGAAAAAGTCAATGGACAGCGCTTGTTTCCTAACCCACAAAATTTTGCTAGTATATATAAATGATCATCCGAGAATTTCAGGAAAGCGACCAAAAAGCGGTGGAAGAAATTTTTGCTTTGTATTGGACAGACCCAGAATTTCTTAAGGAGCTTTTAAGTGAATTACAATTATATGTTAAAAAAACTCCGAAGAAAGATTCCGGTTTTTTTGTAGCAACGGAAAACAGTGAAATTTTAGGAATTGTTGGTTTTAAAAAATTGGCTAACTACTTAAAGCCGTATGCGCTAACTAATAATCCTGTTGAATTTTATGTCATTGCGGTAAAATATAAAAGAAGAGGTATCGGAAAAACACTAAAATTAAAACTAATTGAGGAAGCGCGCAGACTTGGTTTTACTGAAATCCTTTTATATAGTCCTAATTCTCACAGTGAGTCGTGGCGCTTTCATGGCAAATTGGGTTTTGAGAGAGCTGGAGAGATAACACCACCGGATGATGATATCGGGCAAGTGTGGCGAAAAATTTTATAGATACAAGGGGGTGGGTTCTAATGCTATTCATAAATCCCCTGATGTGCCTATTTTATACCTGGTTTTAAAATTAAATCTGCCGCCAAGGGGTATCCCTTGGCGGCAGATGCTACTCGCGTGCCGTGTGGAGCTAAAGCAAGATGTGGCAAGCATCAATTTGGATCAGTGCTGGAGTGATCCGCCTCACGAAGAACAAACCGTACTTTCCGCAGTCAGTCATCATAGCAATGACCACCCCTGGTTCCAGCGCGATGGATGCCCTGCGCTCCGAGCACGCCACCTGGCAAATTTCCACTAGCTTCGTCACATCTTTCCTCGAACGAAGCTCGTAGAAGTCTTCGGCGGTAATCCGGGCGGGAGCAATCCACGTCTCGCCGAATGACTCACCATTGACGGAGTCACCGAGCAGACCGGAAATGTACGCCGTCCTGATCGCGCAGGCCTGAACCTGGTTCTGGTTGCCAAACAGGAAAAGCAGGTTTGCCTCTTGACCAAGGTCTTCCGCGGCGGTAATTGGACGATCCTTGTTCGCCTTGCACTTCATGAGCGCGTACAGCGGTCGTTCCTTCGTGAACTCGGAGGAGTAGGCGTAGTACTCGCCTGGAATTGCGGGAATTACCAGATCGCTGAGAATCCCCTGAACTCCAACTCCGCCATGGAAGTGCTCAAACCCTCTCGAACAAGAACTCCTTTCGACTGTCTGGATCATGGTCGTCTCCTTTTTAAGGTGTTTGGCGGAACAGAACCATTCTGCTCCATCTATAGTCTATAATAAATAAAATTATCCGTTGTTGCCACACTCCTCGCGAATGCGTTATTTTTCAAAGTTTCTACCTAGATTATACTCACGAAAATAAAAAAGTTAATGGGGGGAATTAGCGAGGTTTTATGCGGGGGATTCGAAAGGATTTGGGAAAAAATAATAGTAGGAAACAAATTATGAGAAAAGGAGTGGTTAAAATAAAGAAAATTTAGTAAAATAAATAATATGAAATTTGAATTTATAATTTCAAAATGGGCAAATTTTTATTTTTTTATCCAAAACCTTTCCGAATGGCATTTTAGCAACCGAAAAAATTACAATATTTTATGGAGAGAAGAACTCGGGCAATTTTCGCCAGAAGAAGAAAACTCCCTGAAAGAATTTAAAGAAATCCACTTACGATATCCATTTGGAGAATCATACTTAGGGCGCCAATTTTTTATCGAAAAAAATCCTTGGATTATTTTAGAACAAAAATTATCGCAAGAAGATTTTATTAATCTCAAAAATATTTTTTCTTTGTTGGAAAAAAAATTTAATTTGCTTTGGAACAAAGAAGAGCCTCTCCTACTTCAATGGCAAAAAAAATTAAGCGACAAAATAAATGAACCGCATTTGGTAAAATCTATAGTTGATATATTGAACATTATTTTTAATACTTCTCCTTCTGAATTTAAAATTAACATTAATTTATTATTTTCTTCACCCGTTCAAACGGGCGGCGGAGCAAGTATTGATAATAAAAGTATCAGCCTTGAAATTTCTCGCTATCCGTTAAATGACGCAAATCATGCCATGGGTATTATTTGGCACGAAACAATACATCTATGTTTTGAAAAACAATATTTTCTTCCCTTGCTGTATAAAAAATATCTGAATGATTTTGATACCATAAATCTTATTAAAGAATCGGCGATAAGTTCTCTTTTCCCCAATGGCGTCTTGGGCAGAAAATTTTTAAATAGCAAGAATATTACGTTAAACGCCAAAATACCAAAAAACTATGTTAAAACCGAAGAATTAATAAAATTAATAAATATTTACATTAAGAAAAATAAACCGCTTGATAACGAATATATAGAAAAAGTATATTTTTCAATTTCTGAATTAAAAGGAATATTAAAATAAAAAAGGCTTATCAAAAATTTTGATAAGCCTTTGTCGGAATATTTATATATTAGAGCGTCTCCAGCTCTGTGAAATCCGGAGCATTGTTCCAATCTGGCCATTTGCAAAAATCCAAAACAGCTTCCTGCCGTTTTGAATCTGTCTCAATTAACAGATCGTTATTTGACCGTTCTTCCGCTCTTAAGAAAGCTCCCTCTATTGCAATATTACCATCCATTGCTATCTCCTTTCTGCCTTTTCAGGCGGTTTGTGTTATAAGTGATCGATTATATTCGCCAACTTTCTCTTTAAGATAAGCAAAAATCTCTTTTCGCATCTCGCAATAATAATATTTACCGCCAATCCCGCCTTCCCTGTTCATAACGCATCCATTATTGCAAAACTTCAGCCATTCACAAATTGAACATTCAGATGGCAAATTATTAATCTGCTTATCATAATTTAATTTGCTCACGCTATTAAAAACATCTTGCAACGATTGTCTGGAGAAATCTCCCAATAACAGATCTGACTTGCCAGAAGATCTATCACATGGATATATTTTGCCATCGTATTCAAGACAAAAATATTTACTGCAAGATCCGCTAAAAGCGCAACTTGGCGTTTTTTTATTAAACACGCCAGAAATAAAATTTTCTATTTCTCTAATGCGTAAAGTTCTATCATTTCGAACAAGCCAAAGATCAATTTGTTTTCTCAAAAAATCCGCAAGCTGACAATTGGTAAGATTCTGATCCAGCATGAGCTGATTAATATTATCAAGATCAAGATAAAAATTTGTTCCCCACGCATGGATTCCAAGAACATTCACAAAAAAATTGAAATCTTCTTGAACACGCGAAATATTGGCGCGAGTCAAAGTTTGAATAATCCCAGGCTCTATTCCATAACGACGGAGTATTTTAATTCCTCGCATAGCATGATCAAAAGAACCTTTCCCTCCATGATTTTTGCGAAATAGATTATGACTTTCTTGTCCGCCGTCTAAACTTACGCCAACTTTAAAATTATGCGCTTTAAAAAATTGCGCCCACTCATCGTTTACCAATGTAGCATTTGTTTAAATGGCGTTTTTAATCGTTTGGCCTTTTTTGAGATATTTCTTTTCAAGTTCAACAATATGTTCGAAATATCGAAGTCCTGCGAGAAGAGGCTCTCCTCCATGCCAAATAATAAAAAGATTGCCAGAAAAAAGATCTAGATACTCGCTAAAAAATTTTTCAAGCAAATCATTGCTCATCACATGGCGGATAATCTGGTCCTTGGCATTATAAAAACAATATTTGCAATTTAAATTGCAAAAATCGCCCACCACCTTAATGATTGGAACCATTGTTTTAAGCGGTGATGTAACAATAGCCGATTCAACCATTTTCCTTATCCTCTCTTTCTTTTCTCTCTTTTTTTAACCAGTTTCTAACCTTAGAACTGGTGTTTTTCAAGGTTTCTACACTGTATTATACTCACGAAAACAAAAAAGTTAATGGGGGGGGAATTAGCGAGGTTTTATGCGGGGATATATTAATATAAAATAATGTTTCTTATCATTCCGCGGGGAATAAATAAGTAAGTGGGTTTTTTTGATAAGAATCTCTTAAATAATTGAAATAATAATGGCTTATTTTCTTTAATTGATTTTGGATATTTTATCACAATAAATTTTTCATTTTCAATGAATAATTCCCCAATAGTTATCATTTTAGTCAGACCATCGCCAATATTTTTACTCTTTTTATAAAATACAGCGTCTGCCCAATAAACTTTAATTCTCTTTTTATCCATAAATTTTATTCATTAAAAAATCCCATATTCCTGAATTCAATTTTCGATTTTTTTGGTATTAAAAATCCATCGAGCGGATATAATTTACCGGTTTTTTCATCATATTCAACATTCATGGCAATATTTATAAAATCGTCTTCATCATTAGCGGAAATAATAAAACCAGCTGTTAATTGTGGCAATGGAAATTCTTTCGGAAATTCTTTCTCATATGAATATGCCGCATCTTGCCACAAAATAACGCAGGCAGGATTTTTTTGATTTTCTTTTCCCATATTTATTATTATCACATATTATGAATAATTTTGCCAAAATAAAAAGCGCTTAAAAGCGCTTTATAAATATATGTTCAATCAACAATGCTATCGGCGAAAGAATTATTCGCATAATTTTCTTTAAAATTTCACTTTTTTCAATAATACCGGAAATAAACGGACTGATACAATAATAAATTTTTATGAATAATCTTCCCAAAATACTCTCCACAAGAAAAATATCTCTAAAATCCCTGAGAATTTTTACGTGAGGCTCGAAATAGCTTCCATAAGCCGCAGTCGCTATAAAACATCCTTCACCATGTCTGTCTTTTGGCACACCCCAATCGCCTTCTTCAGCAGCATCATCTCTTGCAGTATGCCAAGCATCTTTTGTTTCTTTCATACTAGAATTAGTATCTTTTGCCGCATCTTTTTCAGAATATCCACCCATAATTCAATTCCTCTCTTTCTTTACTTATTTTTGACCACGCTATCATTAGTGATAGCAAAATATGAAGTCCGGTTTTCTTATTAACACATTCACAAACCTGCCTGCCGGCAGGCAGGGATGCGTTATTTTTCAAAGTTTCTACACTATATTATACTTGGGAAAATGAAAAAGTCAATGGCGAAATTAGCGAGGTTTTATGCGGGGATTCGGATCAAAGTTAATTATTTTGAAAAATTTTTTTTATTTTTCCTATCTGTGGATTATTTATATCATTATATATAACAAACATATTGAATTTCCTCCAATTAAAAATTGTATTTGCAATTTCCCGCAAAAACTGAGGCGTTATTGAATCCAATATTTTCTTTTCCGCCGTGATGTTAATATTAAACTTTAAATATTTAAAATCATCTATGATCCAATTATATTTATTCTCGTTATTTTCCCAAATCGCCTTTTGCTTATTTTTTGCGTCGTTAACAATTTTTGAAATATATTGTTCGTTTATAAGATCTTTTTTTAACAAATCGATATGATCTTTAATTAGTTTTGCCAAAGCGAAAATTTGATTATTTTCAGTAAAAGAAAATAATGAAACAATCCCTATCCTCGGTCTCATAATATTTTTATAAGAAATATTATAGATTCCTAATTTGCGGGTTTCTATGGACAAACCGAATGGCGAACTTCCTGTGAGTATTTTTAACAACACATGCAACCCCATTCTCAAGCGAAAATCATGATCTTGCATTGAAAAACCGGGAAAAGTGAACACTGAATATGCCCCACTTTTAATGTTTTTGTTTTTTATCGCTTCAACGTTAAAACTGCGAGGAATGCATTTGGGAAAATTGAAATGATTAAATAAGTGCAATCGTTGCGGTAAAAATTCGCGAATAAGAATAATAACTTCTTTAAGCAAACGATCGTTTATATTATAACCGCCTATAACAAACAAAGGTTCTATGGTTGAAAAATCTTTTAAGTAAAATTGCTGTATGTCATGAAGAGTAAATTTTTCAAAATATTTATTTTTTTCATTATTTGCCGCGCGATACGGACAATCGCCTAAAAATATTTTTTTTGAAATAACATCAAATATCTGCGATTCAATGTCGTGTTTTTTTTCGGCAATTTCATTCCGAACTGCTTTAAGCTCATATTCAAAAATTGTTTTATCTGAAAATTCTGGTCTAAAAATTCCGCTTAAAAAAATCTGCAAATCTAACAATAATTGACGTGTGCTGGAAATAAGATAAAAATTTGTGAAGCTATTACTTATGCTTCCCCCAACCATAAAATGATCGCGAATGTATTTTTGTTTCAGATGCCCAACCATATAATGTTCAAGCATATGCGCCATGCCCATTGCCATTGGAGGATCGAATATGTTTCCCCTGCGATAAAAAATATCGAAATAAATCTTATCCGTTTTTTGAGGTAAATTAACAAGATAGAATAATGGTTTTTTTAATATTTGTTTTGTATCGCGCATATTAAAAATTATAATTTAAACTTACTTAAAATGAAACCTCAAAATAAAATATAGGGCGGAGAGTATTTGCTCTCTGCCCTATTTAGTTAAGTGCCACTTTATTTTCCGCTATCGCCAGAACTTTCGTGATCCTTTCCCCAGTCATCCGCTTTCTCGCTGTGGACTTGTTCACCCTCATTATATGTGTTGCGATATGCTTCTACATCGCGCCCATGAGAACCATCTCTATGGGTATGCTCTCGACTGGATTTCCCCTCAAGAAATATGCCTTCTTTTCCCTTATCTCTAAACCAACCCATTAGACATCACCTCCTTTCCGATAAAATTTTATATTCTCTAAAAATTCAAAAACTTTTGTTAATGATTTCTGAAAAAATGCAAATCTGATTAAATCATATCGTTCTTCACGAAAAAAACGGTGTTCCTTAAATCTTCCCTCTTCTTCAAAACTAGCATTTTGCAAAATTGAAAGCGCGTGCTGATTATAGTCATACACTTCCATATAAATTTTATAGAGGGGATATGATTCAAAAAGAAATCTTAAAAATAGCGCGACTGCTTCTGCTCCATATCCACGATAGCGGTACCTTTCCTCGAGATAAATAGTTATAAACGCATAACCATCTATTGAGTTAAAATTGTAAGAATAAGTTGTACCGATAACCTTACGCTCTTTTTGTAATTCTATGATAAATTGACGATGCCTATCATTTTTAAAATCCTTTTGCAACTCATTAATAAATTCTTCGTATTCGACGGGATAACGACGAACGGAACAATATTGAATAAAATCGCCATCGTTACGCCATTGATGTAAAATCGATAAATCTTTCTCCTCCATTGGTCGTAAAATAATATGGCGCGTTGAAAATTTCATTTTCCTATCCCCTCTTTCTTTTCTTTCTTTTTTTAACCAGTTTCTAACCTTAGAACTGGTATTTTTCAAAGTTTCTATCCTACATTATACTTGGGAAAATGAAAAAGTCAATGGGGAGAGAACAGGCTGTGGATAACTTTTTGGGGATTACAGCGTCAAGAAAATATGTTTTTCAGAACCGCTCTTTGATTTTTTTCCAGCGAAAAATCAAGAGCTTGGCTCTCGGCGCAAAAACTTTTGCTTCGCAAAAGACCAAGCTTTTTGCGCCTCCGAGACATTCTGAAAAACATATTTTCTTGACGCTGTAATTTTTGATCATTAAATTTGATCATTAAAAAAGGGCGGGCAAATTGAATATATTTAATTCAAAAAATATTTTAAAGATAAAGCACAAACTTACAGAAAAAACAATCTTAATGCAATAATACTAGCGTCTTCTTTATAAGGATATTCCATCGCTTTTAAGAAAAGTTTAATGGGGGCTTTCCTATTTTTTTGCGGAGGCAAACCGGAATCATGAAAAGTTATTTTTGATTTATTCATATCGGTTATAATCACAATATGAGATGAATAACCTTTTTTATTATTTAAAATAAAAGGATTAATGTTCACTAAAATAATATAATTTTTTATAAATAATTTTTTAATATCACTTATCGTTGCCGGCCGTTTTAATAATTTAATTTTTTTATTTTTAATTAACTTTTTAGCCAATTTCTGTTCATTTTTTAAATCCGAAAATTTTTTTTGAGTCTGAAATACTTCATCTATCCATATTCTCTTAAGGTATTGCTCTCCGAGCCGCGCGAATTTTGCATAATCAAAATCTTCAATATTTATAATTTCAAAACCAAATTTTTCTAAAAATAAAAATACGGCGCTATTCCATGTCCATTTATTTTTTTTGTGAGCCGTCGCTCTGTCTAAATATTTAAAACTATAATTTTTTTTAGGAAAATAAAATTTCAATATTGATTTCAAGCAAGCCTGAAAACAATGAGTATCGTCTTTCGAATTTTCATAAAAAGGAATTTTTATCATATTTTATAAAGTATAAATAAAAAAATCCCCGATGTAAACATTGATTTGTTCACATCGGGGTCGAATTATCGGCCTCTGCCACCGCCGCGAATGCCACCCTGACCGTTTTGCCCGCCAGAACCAGCATTGCCACCGCCATGACCGCCCGAACCGCCTTTACCGCCCATATTCGCATCCTCCTTCCCAGCTATAAGTTAATCAAAACCAAATAAAAATTAGCCACGTTTTTATTTAGATATTTCGCCATATATAAAAACAGAGATTTTCCTCTGATTATTTTCAAAGTTTCTACCCTGTATTATACTCACGAAAACAAAAAAGTCAATGGGGGGAATTAGCGAGGTTTTATGCGGGGATTTGCGGATTATCTTTGCCGATTTTCATAATAAACAGATTATTTTCGTTCAAATATTGATTTTTAATCCTAAATAAATCTTCATATTTTATTGAATTTATAATATTGATTAAATCCGAAAGCTGATTAATGCCATTATAGAGAAACCAATATTCTGACAAAAACTTTATTTCATTGAATGGATCGCTTAATTTACGGATTAAAGAATTTACATATTGTTCTTGATATTCTTTTAGAAGGCTCTCTGAAAAATATTTTTCAAAATTTAACAATTTTTCAATTACTATGGGGATAACTTTGTCCGGATAATTGCTGGAAGTTTCAATATAAAATAAATTTGCATCCTGATAGCCGGTATTATAAGCGTTAACATTATAAACTAACCCCATTTTTTGCCTTAACTCTTGATATAAAATTGATGTTTTAAGAGAACCCAAAAAAATAGAGATTAATTGAAGCGCCAGATAATCTTTTAAATCAGCCCTGGCGGAAACAAAATTAAAATTAAAATAAGATTGACTGCTATTAAAATATTCGAAACCTTCCCCTTTATTTATTTGAGGAACAGAATAATCGAACTGGCCGCTTTTTTGTTGAATATTATCTTGAACAGAAAATTCTTGTTCGGTTATTCTTATCAATTCTTCATTATCAATCGCGCCATTGGCAATCAAAACCATATTATTTGGAATAAATAATCTTTCCCGATAATCTATTAAATTTTCAACGACCGCTTTTTTGATAATTTCTTCATCACCAAGCGGATGATGAGAAAGCGGATGATTTTTAAAAATATTTTTAATTGTTTTGATCCACAGATATTTATTAGGATTATCATTCGTTTTTTTGATTTCCTGAAAAATAACTTTTTTCTCGTTTTCAAAAATTTCTTTTTGAAAAATCGGGTTTGAAATTATATCACAAAGCAATTTAAACATTTCTTGCCATTTTTCTTTGGCAACTTGGATATAAACGCTGGACAACTCCTGCCCAGTAGAAGCATTTAAATAAGCCCCCGCCCTGTCAACGGCATATCCAATTTCAAAAGGAGAAGGAAAATTTTTTGTTCCTTTCAAAAGCATATGTTCTAAAAGATGGGCATAACCAAGCTCATTTTCTTTTTCATATCGCGAGCCTGCCTTAATTCGAAATGATAATGTCGCTATATCCGAATTATTATCTTGGCGAGTAATGATATTCAAACCATTCTTCAATTGAAATGATTGGAATTGTTTATTATAAAAAGCCATATTTAAAAATAATATCATTAAGTTCCAAAAATATAAATCCGCTTTCCTTTTGAGAAAGCGGATTATGGCGCGGGGCTCTATCTGTCAGAGCCATCGGAATTGCTACTGGAATCGGCGCTATCCTCGCCATCGTTCCCCTGCTCTTTTGAGGCAGTGTCGTCCCAGTCCTCAGGACCTATCATATTTCACCTTCTCCTTTCCAGTCTTTGTTAATTAGTCAAAATAAAAATTGACTAGATTTTTATTTTTCAAGGTTTCTACACTGTATTATACTCACGAAAATAAAAAAGTTAATGGCGAAAATTGGGGAGGATAAATTTGATTTTTAACTTTAAAATACTATAATTTAGCCAATAATGCTTATCTACACCATTATCGCTGTTGTTAAAATTTTTCTTATTATTTCAATAATCGGCTTAATTGCCGCTATTGTTTGGCTTTGGATAAAATCTTTACCTCTTCGCTATAAACTTACTCCCTCGGAAACTCTTGACTACATCAAAACCATGCAGGTAAGCGAAGGCAAATACAGAAAAATCATTAAACAAAAAGAAGTCTCTTCAAAAAAATGGAAAAATCTTCTGGAAAAAATCAAATCCGGCGACGAACGCGATTACCGGCTGGCGATTATTGAAGCCGACAGCATCATTGATGAACTTTTAATAGCCTATGACCACCCGGGCGAAGACATGGGCGAACGGCTGAAATCTTTAAATGAATATGAAATGGAAAATCTTAACGGCCTTTGGCAGGCGCACAAAATAAGAAACAAGCTTGCCCACGAAGCTGATCTTGTTTTACCCGTTGACGAAATGAAAAAAATCATCGGGCTATATCACAAAGCGCTTGAAGAACTTCTCTCTAAAAAAATTGAAATTGCAAAAGATATCGAAAAAATTTTAGAAGAAAACAAGGCCAATGAAGAAAAAATCATCACTAAAAAATAATCTAGCTAAAAAATAATGGATGATAAAGTTAAAATAATAAAATCCGCTCCGCCGCCGCCTGATTTGCCGATTTACGGGCAAATCGATCCGAAAGAAGTTTCTTTTTTCGGCCGCACCAATTATGAATCTGAATTTGAAGCCAAAAGATTTATTTTCGGCATTAAAAGAAAAGACCGCCGCCGCCATTTTTATATCATCGGAAAATCCGGCGTCGGCAAAACAAAAATGCTGGAACTTCTGCTTCGCCAAGATATCTCTTTCGGGCATGGGCTGTGTTTGATGGATCCGCACGGAGATATCATTGAAGATATTTTGAATTTCGTTCCGGAAAATAGAATCAAAGACGTTATTTTGGTTGACCCGTCAGACACCAGCTGGCCGATTTCTTTCAACCCGCTTAAAAACATTCCCCCGGGAATGAAACACCAGGCGGCGCAAGGGCTTATTGAAGTGATGCAAAAGCAGTTCGGCTCCAATTGGACGTCGCGGCTTGAACACGTTTTTAGATTCACCTGCCTAGCTCTTTTTGATTATCCGCATGCCACCATGCAAGGAATGATTTCGATGCTCACCGACAGAACCTACCGCCAAAAAGCCGTTGAATTTATTGAAGACGAAATGGTTAAAAAATTCTGGGCTGTTGAATTCACCGACTGGTCGCAAAAATTCGACAGCGAAGCGATAATGCCACTGGTCAACAAACTCAGCCAATTTCTTTCCAATCCTCTGCTTCGTTATATTTTCGGTCAAGAAGAAAATAAAATTGACATTAAAAAAATTATGAACGAGCATAAAATTTTGCTGATCAATTTATCAAAAGGAAAACTCGGCGAAGAAAATTCCAGTTTTTTCGGCTCAATGTTCATCACTAAAATTTACCAAGCCAGCATGGCGCGGGCTAATGTCAAAGAAGTCCAGCGAAAAGATTTTTATCTTTATGTTGATGAATTCCAAAACGTGATTACCGACACCTTTATAAATATTTTAACCGAATCAAGAAAATGCGGGCTGTCTTTAACTCTCTCCCACCAATATCGCGCTCAGCTTCAACCGCAAGTAATGGCTACTATTTTGGGCAATGTGGCGACTATGGCTATTTTTCGCGTCGGCGGGGATGACGCGCTTGCGCTTGAAAAAGAAATGACGCCGATTTTCAAGGCCAAAGATATGATAAATCTTGGAATGCAGGAATTTTACATAAAAATGACAATTGACGGCGGCGCCAGCGATCCGTTTTCCGCGGAAACTTTAAAAGTCCTACCTCCTCCTTATTTATCCTATAAAGAAGAAATTATAAAATACAACCACCAAACTTATTGCGTTCCTCTTGAAAAAAATATTGATTGATTTAATATTATTCACATGAACAATAAAAACATATATCACTCTTTTTCTATTATAATTAAATCAATCAACAGCCTGCTTGAGATTTTTTTGGGAATCCGCGTAGTTTTGAAATTTTTCGGCGCCAGCTCAAAAGCATCAATTGTAGACACTATTTACAAATTCAGTGATCTTTTAATATCGCCATTTAAATCTATTTTCCCGAATATTTATTTAACCAGCGGCATGATTGATATGGTGGCGATTTCTGCAATGATCGGCTACTTGATTTTAACTTTTATTATTATAAAAATTTTACAGCTTATTTTCTTGCGCCACAAAACAATCAAACCAGAGCAAGAAATGGATTAAATATAAAATCAAGTCATAAAATAAAGACGGGCGCCAAAAACGCCCGTTTTTTAATATTCTAAAATTACTTTTTGGCCGTCCTTGGTCCGTTAACGCCAAGAATGCCGCACCTTAACCAAAAAACCTCACACCCTGAAAAATCATTGGAATTTGCAAATATTACATATGTATCGGCATCATATGTTTTCATATCTTTGTCTTCAATAATTAATTTGATAAATTGCTCTGTTGGCTGAACAAGAGCATCGAAATCATGGCGGATATTAACGAATCCACATCCATAATTAACCAGATAAATATGTTTGCCCTTAAACGGAGAAATATTTTTTATCTCATTAAAAATTTCTTTTTCATCATAAAAACATTTCCTATCAATTATCGGTGAAAGCATACCGTCAACGAGAAAAAATTGCACAAGTAACATTGCCCATGCTTTTTTATCGCCATTAAGCAATTCTTCCAATTCTTTTTTAAGGCCTGAAGATATCGATGTTTTACTCCCCCAATAACCGCCCCTGACATCATCAACAGCCCCTGCGACTTCAATAACTTTTTTCAAACTTTCTTTTCTGCCGCCTGAAGAACTTAAAAATTCTTTTAAAGCAAGCAAATAATAATGATATAATTTATTTCTTTCTTGATCCCTGGCAATTTCTGTTGAAGCATCAGACATAATCTATTCCTCCTTATTTTATTGGCAATATGCTGATTAAATAACTTTGTAAAATATATCAAAACCATTTGAAAAAATCAAGAAAAAGAAATATTATTAAAACTATGACAAAACAATCAAATCTGGAAAAAATCCGCCACTCGCTCGCCCATCTTTTGGCAATGGCGATTTTGGAAAAATTCCCCAAAGCCCAGCTGGGTATCGGACCGACAATTGAAAACGGCTTTTATTATGATTTTGATAAAATTCAAACAGATCAAATTAATCTGCCTGAACTTGAAAAAAAAATAAAAGAACTTATTAAACAAAATTTAAAATTCAAGAAGGAATCTGTCTCGCCCGCTCAGGCTAAAAAACTTTTTAACAAAAAGCCTTATGCTCAGCCATATAAATTAGAACTCATAAAAGATATTCAAAAAACCAAAAAACCGATAACCATTTACAAAACCGGCGATAAATTTATTGATCTCTGCGCCGGTCCGCACATCAAATCAACCGGAGAAATTGATCCCGAATCTTTTAAACTCACGAAAATCGCCGGCGCTTATTGGAAAGGCAGCGAAAAAAACTCCCAGCTTCTTCGCATTTACGGCGTGGCTTTTGAAAATAAAAAATCTCTTGACGAATATCTTGAAAAAATGGCGCTAGCTGAACGTTGCGATCATCGAAACATCGGCGAACGACTTGGACTTTTTATGATTGACGAGCAAATCGGCAAAGGGCTTCCCCTCTGGCTTCCAAGGGGCTTTGCCATCAGAAAAAAACTTGAAGATTATATTTTTGAATTGGAGCGCGAGAACGGCTATCAGCATGTTTTAACACCACACATCGCCAAAGAAGATCTATACAAAAAATCCGGCCATCTGGCGCATTATAAAGAAGATATGTACGCTCCAATTATCATTGACAATGACCGCTATTACTTAAGACCGATGAACTGCCCGCACCACCACTCAATTTATAAACATACAAAACGCAGTTATCGCGAATTGCCATTGCGTATTGCCGAATTCGGCACAGTTTACCGTTATGAACGCTCTGGCGTTTTATCCGGCCTTATCCGCGTGCGCGGCTTTACCCAAAATGACGCCCATATTTATTCAACTCAAGAAAATTTAGAATCCGAAATCGTAAATGTCTTAAATCTTCATAAAAAAGTTTTTGAAGATTTTGAAATAAAAGATTATTGGTATCGCCTTTCTTTGCCGGATTTCAAAAATAAAGAAAAATTCGGCGATGTGAAAAATAAAAAAATCTGGGATCAGGGCTCAAATATTTTAAAAAAAGCCCTAAAAAATACCGGACATAAATTTGTTGAAGCCATCGGCGAAGCGTCTTTTTACGGCCCAAAAATAGACATTCAAACCAAAGACTTATACGGCAAAGAAGATACCATCGCCACCATCCAGGTTGATTATTATTCAGCGCAAAAATTTGACCTTTCTTATATTGGCAAAGATGGAAAAGAAAAACCGCCCATTGTTATTCATCGCGCGATTTTCGGATCTTTTGACAGATTTTTCGCGTTTTTAATTGAAAAAACTTGCGGCAATTTACCTTTATGGCTCGCGCCAGTTCAGGTAAAAATTCTCGCTATCAGCGAAAATCAAGACTCATACGCTGAAAAAATTTTAAAAGAATTAAAAACTGCCGGAATTTTAGCGGAAAAAGCGACAAGTAATGAAACATTGAGCAAGCGCGTGCGTGAAGCGCAAATGCAAAAAATTCCCTATCTTGTAATTATCGGCAATAACGAAATAGCCTCAAACACTATTTCCGTACGCTCTGTAAAAAACGATGAAGGTGTAATGACATTGGAAAACTTTATTAAAAAAATCAAAACTGAAATTGAAAAATAAAAAAGGGTGTTGCTATATAACAACACCCCCCCCGTAAAAAGACTAAGTCCCTAGGTAAATGGTTCCATGCGACCTCCTTGGTCAGGTGGTGCCCGAATTGGCGGGCGGGTTTATGGTTTTTATGATAGCCCCTTACGTGGTCCACGTCAGGTCGAGCCGGAAGCCCCTGAAGTCGAGGTACTTACTCATGAACAACGATTTCTTTTTCGTGATGGCGTTCGCTGAACGGAGGATCGGGCCTTCCTTAAACCGAAAGGGCCAGGGTTTGCTGGTGCTGATGATCGCAGGGCTGACACGGGCGCCGACGATGCATTCGCCGCTTCCCGCGCAGGAGTCCATGATAACGGCCGCGGTGGTCTGGGTGGTGCTGGCGATCTGGTCGGTATTGATCTTGGCGATGTCGTCGGTCGCGGTAGCCGTCGCGAAAGACGGCGCCACAAACAACAAACAGCTAGCCATGATACCGGAGAATAAGAACCGTAAGAACCGCATGGGTTCCTCCTTCCTGAAAATGTTATTAGAATCAGTTAATGCCCTTAAAACCAAAACCTCCTTTCCTAAGTCTAGTTAATATTTAAATTTCCCAAAGATCTAATAAAAATGTTAGCATACTATAAAATGAATGTCAACACTTCTATTAAGAAAAAACAAAAAATCTTGGTTATTTTAGGTCAAACCGCCTCCGGAAAATCTGATTTAGCAGTTAAACTCGCTCAAAAATTTAACGGAGAAATAATTTCCGCTGATTCAAGACAGGTTTATAAAGGATTAAATATCGGCAGCGGAAAAATCACAAAAAAAGAAATGGCCGGCATTCCCCACTATCTTTTAGATGTTGCCAGCCCAAAACGAATTTTTACCGCCAGCCAATATCAAAAACTCGCCAAAAAAACCCTAAAAAAAATTATTAAGCGCGGCAAATTGCCGATCATTTGCGGCGGCACTGGGCTATATATTAACTCACTGCTTTATGATTATAAATTTCCCGAAGTTGCGCCCCAGCCAAAACTTCGCAAAAAACTAGAAAAACTGACAACCGAAAATTTATTCAAGAAGCTTCAAGAACTTGATCAAAGGCGCGCTCAAAATATAGACAGATACAACCGCCGCCGATTAATCCGAGCGCTAGAAATTGTTTTAATGACAAAATTACCGGTTCAAACTCTTGCTACAACTTGCGATAGCAACAATAAAATATCTTCTTACAATGCATTACGAATCGGCATTAAAAAATCGCCGGAAGAATTAAAAAAACTTATTAAAAAACGGCTTTTAAAAAGAATAAAACAAGGGATGATAAAAGAAGTGAAAGATCTTCATTATAAAAATGGATTAAGCTGGAAACGCCTAGATAATCTTGGGCTGGAATACCGCTATATTTCAAGATATTTGCAAGGCTTAATCACAAAAAAAGAAATGATTGAAATTTTAGAAAAAGAAATTCACCGCTACGCGAAAAGGCAGATGACCTGGTTTAAAAGAGATAAAGATATTATTTGGCAAAATATTATTGGGAAAGGCTCTCCGCAAAAAGTTTTTTCAATAGTTCGGGATTGGCTCGGCCTTTGAAAATTTTCATCGCTTGGCCGATTAAAAATTGCAAAGCGGTTTCTTTGCCTTTTTTATAATCATCAACAGCCGCCTGATTTTTAGAAATTATTTCTTCTATGGTTTTTTTAATTTCATCTTCATTAGAAATTTTGCCAAGGCCTTTTTCCGAGATAATCTGGCGCGGATCGTTTCCGGTTAATGCCATTTCTTTTATCAAGTCTTTGGCAACGCGGCTGGTAATTTCGCCTTTTATGACCAAAACTACCAAATCGCTGAAATTTTCCGGCGTAATGCCAAAATCTTTTATGCTAATCGATCTTTCATTCAAAAATCCCTTAACATCGCTTGCCAAATAATTAAAAAGCGTTTGGATATTTTTTTCTTTTTCCGTTTCCCCTGCTTTTCCCAATTCTTCAAGAAGCTCGGACACCGACTCTTCAAAATAATCCGCCAATTTCCTGTCTTCAATAAAGATTTCCAATTGTTCCGGTTTTAATCCATATTCCTGCGACAATCTTTCGCGTTTTACAGCCGGCAACTCGGGAATTTCAGCTTTTAATTTTTCAATATCAATAAAATTTTTATCGGTTAAATCAAACGGCGCTAAATCCGGCTCAGGAAAATAGCGGTAATCATGCGCTTCTTCTTTCAAACGCTGGCTAAAAGTGATTTTTTTATTTTCATCCCAGCCGCGAGTTTCCTGAATAACCTTTCCTCCGCTTTCTAAAACTTCTTCCTGTCTTTTAATTTCATAATCAATGGCCTCGCCCACCGAACGGAAAGAATTCAAATTTTTTACCTCAACTTTTGTGCCGAATTTATCGTCTTTGCTGATAGATATATTCGCCTCAACCCGCATCTGCCCGCGCTCCATATCGGCGTCAGAAATCCCCAAATAACGCAAAATCAATTGAAGCTCTTTGGCAAAGGCCACTGCTTCTTTGCCGCTTTTAACTTCCGGCTCGCTCACAAGCTCCATCAAGGGCACACCGGCGCGATTAAAATCAACCAAGCTATCTTTGCCTAAATGAGCCAAACGAGCGGTATCTTCTTCCAAATGGACTCTGGTGATTTTTATTCCGCAAAGCTCGCCGCCCAAAACAAAAGGCTGATCGTATTGAGAAATCTGATAAGCCTTCGGCAAATCCGGATAAAAATAATTTTTCCGATCAAATTTTGATATTTTGGAAATTTCTCCACCCAAAGCCAAACCCAGCTTAATGACAGATTCAATGGCTTTTTTATTAGCCGTCGGCAAAGCGCCGGGATGCGCCAAACAAACCGGACAAACATTTACATTAGGAGTTTTTTCTTCCGGATTATTTGCGCAGCCGCAAAACATTTTTGTTTTAGTTTTTAATTCAGAATGAATTTCCAAACCGATTGTTGGTTTATACATATTTTTATTCTAATAAAAAAGGGTGGCAATTGCCACCCTCCGGCCATCCTTCAATTTTAGCCGATAATTTCAATTCCCATATTCTTGGCCGTGCCTGCGATTATTTTCATTGCTGATTCAACATCATAAGCGTTTAAATCAACCATTTTCTTTTCAGCAATTTCGCGAATTTGAGTTTTAGTTACTCTGCCAACCTTATTTTGCAAAGGATTACCAGATCCTTTTTCAATGCCAGCGGCTTTTTTAAGCATATCGGAGGCTGGCGGAGTTTTAAGTTTAAATTCAAAAGTCCTATCAGTAAAAATCGTAATTTCAGCCGGCACAACGCTGCCCGCCATTGATTTGCTGGCTTCATTAAATTGCTGGCAGAATTGAGCGATGTTTATGCCATGCTGGCCCAAAGCCGGACCAACCGGCGGAGCCGGATTAGCGGCGCCCGCTTGGATTTGAAGTTTTAAAGTTGTTTTAATTTCTTTTGCCATAAAATTTTATTATATCTTTTTAACCTGGAGAGAATCAAGCTCAACAGCCGTTTCTCTGCCGAAAAGCGGGACCATAACTTTCAATTTTCCGTGCTGAACGTCAACTTCGCTTATTTTACCTTCTGACTCTTTAAATGGCCCGTCAGTAATTTTAACGGATTCACCAACGCTGAATTCAATCTGAACTTTCGGCTCTTTGCCTCCCATTCTTGAAAGCAGCGCGCCAACTTCCTCTTTTGAAAGCGGAACAGGCTCGGTTGAATCGGCTCCGACAAATCCCGTCACCCTCGGCGTATTTCTGACAAGATACCATGTGTCATCGCTCATTATCATATCTACCAAAACATAACCTGGATAAATTTTTTCCTCAACCACTTTCCTTTTTCCGTTTTTAATTTTAATATTTTGCTCCTTAGGAACGATAACATCAAAAATCTTATCGCGCATTTCAGAAGAATCTATTCTTTGATTCAGATAACGCGCCACCGCGTCTTCATAGCCGGAATAAGTGTGAACAGCGTACCAATTCCTTTCCCCCTTATGCCCCTTTTTTGCTTGTGCTTCTGTCATAATTAAAAATAAAAATTATCCTATTAAAAATTTTTCCAATAAATAACTAAACAAAAAATCAGCCGCGCCCAAAAAAACAGCCATTGCCAAAGACATCACGATCACCACCAAGGTCATTCTCACTGTTTCTTGGCGAGTCGGCCAATTAACGCGATGAAATTCCTGATAAGATTCCTGAATATATGATTTTAAACGCGAAAACATCATAACATATTCGCATTGATGCCTTTAAATGTCAAGATTTTTCACATTCACCGCCTGACTGGAAATAAAAGCCTTTCTCGGTTCAACCGCTTCGCCCATCAAAATATCAAATAATCTGTCAGCCTCTTTGGCATCTTCAACCGCCACTTTTTTCAAAACTCTGTTTTCAACATTCATTGTCGTTTCCCATAATTGTTCCGGATTCATTTCTCCCAAACCTTTATACCTTTGAATATTTATTCCCTTTAATTCGCCGACTCCGCCAAAAGTTTTTATCAATTTTTCTTTCTGGCTATCGCTATAGGCGTATTGGACATCTTTGCCTTTTTGAATTCTATAAAGCGGAGGCTGAGCAATATAAATATAGCCGTTTTCAATCAATTGCGAAAAATGGCGATAAAAAAGCGTGAGCAACAAAGTTCTGATGTGCGAGCCGTCAACATCGGCATCGGTCATAATAACAACTTTATGATAGCGGAGTTTTGACAAATCAAATTCATTGCCAATGGCCGTGCCGATTGCCATTACCAGCGATCTGATTTCATTGTTGGCGAGCATCTTATCAATTCTCGCTTTTTCAATATTTAAAATTTTTCCGCGCAAAGGCAAAATCGCCTGAGTGCGGCGGTCGCGCCCAGATTTCGCGCTACCGCCGGCGCTGTCTCCTTCGCAAATAAAAAGTTCTGATTCCTCCGGATCGCGGCTTGAGCAATCTGCCAGCTTGCCCGGCAAAGTCATACCTTCAAAAGCTCCTTTTCGCAAAACCGATTCTTTGGCAGCTTTGGCGGCTTTTCTTGCTTTTTGGGCAAGCAAACATTTTTCAACAATTGCCCTGGCATCAGCGGAATTTTTTTCAAAAAATTCTTTAAGCGCAACGCCTACAACCACTTCAACCGCAGTGCGCGCTCCGGGAGTACCCAGGCGCGCTTTAGTCTGCCCTTCAAATTGCGGCTCCGGAAGTTTTACGGAAACCACAACAACCAAACCTTCGCGAACATCATCGCCGCTGAAATTTTCGTCTTTTTCTTTAAGATAATTACTCGCCCTTGCATAATCGTTTAAAGTTTTGGTAAGCGCCGAACGAAAGCCGGTTAAATGCGAACCGCCGTCAGGAGTATGGATATTATTGGCAAAACTCAATTCAATCGTTTCAATTTCTTCGTCATAAACAAAAGCCGCTTCAACTTCAATATTTTCATAATCTTTATGGCTATAAAAAACTTCCCGCTGAATCGGATTTTTAAAACGGCTAAGATAATCAATAAAAGACAAAAGCCCTCCTTCAAAATAAAAGGCGTAATAAAAAGGCGCGGCTTCGCGGCTATCAATAATTTCAATTTTTACGCCCTTGGTTAAAAATGATTGCTGGCGCAAATGGTCAATGACTTTTTTCCTGTCAAATTTTATGTCTTTGAAAATTTCATGGTCAGGCTCAAAAATAACTTTTGTGCCGGTAGCTTCGGCTTTGCCGATTTTTTTAACAGCCGCTTTCGGCTTTCCCCTTTCATATTCCTGAGTATAGAGTCCGCCATTTCTTGAAACTTCAACTCGCACCCATTTTGATAAAGCATTAACAACCGAAACGCCGACCCCGTGAAGTCCGCCGGAAACTTTATAGGATTCACCTCCAAATTTTCCGCCGGCATGAAGCGTGCACATTACTGTTTCAAGGGCAGATTTTTTTGTCTGAGGGTGAAGATCAACAGGAATGCCGCGACCGTCGTCGGTTATCGCGATTTTATTACCTTTTAAAAGTTCAACTTTGATGTTTTTAGCATGGCCGGCCATTGCCTCATCAAGGCTGTTGTCAAAAACTTCCCAAATCAAATGGTGAAGCCCGTCTATGCCGGTTGAACCGATATACATTCCCGGCCTTTTCCTAACCGGATCAAGACCTTCTAAAACATAAATATCTTTTGCTTCGTAAGAAACGCCTTTTGCGGCGCCTTCTTGCTTATTTTCTTTTTTATCTTTTTCTTTGGCCATTTTAATTCAGATTAGATTTTTGAATGATAACAAATTTATATGAAAATCTCAAATAAAAAAAGAGCTTTGAAGTTCTTTTTTTATAACATTGCCCTCGGAGAGAATCGAACTCCCATCTCCGCCTTAGGACGGCATTGTTCTATCCATTGAACTACGAGGGCGCAATCCAATTTTTAGTTTATAGATTTTAGATTTCAGTTGCAAGATTTTAAATTTTTTGTTAAATTTTATTCTAACTTAATTAATGGGCCTATGGTGAAATGGTATCACACATCCATGGCATGGATGGAGTAGGAGTTCGATTCTCCTTAGGTCCACATTCGTAGATTTCGCAAAACTTTCGCCTTGCCCGCGCTGTGAGCGCGGGACTCGGCGGACAAAAAATAAAGGTAATTCCACGGCTTTTTGAAATCTACAAAAAGCCGCTGGTTCAAAATTCGGCGGTTCGAACCGATTTTTTTGATTAAATTTTTCATTTTTGAAAAATTGTTATCTAAAACAAAATTTTTGGCTTGGTTGGCTTCAATTATCCAATTTCTGACGAGTTCGAGCCAATGATTTCCTTTTCGCTCAAAATCAGATAATTTTTCCTCAATATCTTTCTTTTCCGCCATTAACTTGTTTTTCTTTTGTTGAAATTCTACCAGTTCAAAACCGCCCTCAAGATATCCGTCCATAAGTCGGTCTACTTTTGTTTTAATGGCGGAAAGTTCGGTTTTGAGATTTTGAGCGAAAAGGTTTGACGATTGGCTGTTTTCTTTTTCCCAAAGATTTACTCTTTCAAGATATTTTTCCCGCCAATCGTCGGGCAAAGAAACTTTTTGACAACTCTCTTTTACTTGCTCGGTTAAAACTTCTTCCCGCAAAAAGCGAGTTTGCATGCAATTTTGCGTTTTGCTTTTATGAGTGCAACGATAATATACAAACTTTAATCCGCTTTTTTTGATGTGCCTTTCTGCCGTTATGGAATATCCGCACTCGTCGCAAACCGCAAAATTAAGAAATTGAAAGTTTTTTGGTCCTCGCTTTTTGCGGGGTTTGCCGTTCAAAATCAACGCTTCCTGAATTCGGTCAAAAAGTTTTTTTGAAATCATTGGCTTGTGCGATCCTTGATGCACTTCGCCACGATAGCGAAAATGTCCGTAGTAAAACGGATTGGTTAAAGTTTTTTGGATTGTGGAAAGATGAGGCAGTTTTCCGTCTTTGCCAACCAAGCCAAGAGAAAACATTTTGCTTTGAATTTTTGTCAAAGTATATTCGCCGGTAGCAAAAGCCCGCAAAACTTCCTTTACTTTATTAAATGTTTTCTTGTCGGGTTCAATAGTTCTCAATCTCGGTTCATTGAAATATCCGAGTGGGGCTTTTGCCGAGAGTTCGCCACGGCGAATTTTTTGTCGTATCCCACGCAAAATGTTTTCTCTTAAATTGTCGGTGTAATATTTCGCTTGGCCAAAGGCGACGCTCAACATAAATTTTCCTTGCGGTGTCGCTTCAAACCAAAATGTGGGGAATTTTAGCGATTGGATTTTTCCAGTATTCACAAGGTAAATGACACGCCCGCCGTCTATTGAATTTCTGGCTAATCTGTCGGGGTTCCACGCTAAAATTCCCGAAGCATGACCTTTTTCAATTTCTGACATCATAAAATTAAAAACTTCTCATCCCGGCTCTTTGGCGGTTTTGCTCTCGTAATATTCTTTAACCACAAAAAGATTGTTTTGTTTGGCAAACTCTCTCAATTCCGTGAGCTGGGCCTCAATAGACAAAATTTGTCTTTCCTCGTCCTCTGTTGATTTGCGACAATAGATAAAGTATTTAGTCATAGTTTTTAGAAGTTTTTAATTTTATACACCGACAATTTTAAAATTTCGTTCGGATGTGGTCAATTTTAGAAAAAGTTAGAACTTATTTTCAAGAAAATCCCACTGACGACTTCTGATAAATTTTCGCTCGGGCGAGCAAAAAGGAAGGCCTGCCCGCAACGCTTCGCGTAGCGAGGCGAGCGGGGGGTTGGAGAGTGAGTGTCCACCAGGAATTTTTGCCCGCCCTCGCTTTCGCCGCTTCTTTTTTCGCCACCGCAATTTTTCGTATTTCGCTTTGCGAAATGCGCCGCTAAGGAGTGTTGCCCTTGTCCCACCCGCCCATACGCGGGCAACGACAAGGAACTCCCTAAAACATGTTGCATAAAATTTATAGCCATGCTACTGTAAGTATATTAATGTTATTAAATGATATCAAATGTATGGAAAATAACAATCCCTATTTAACCACAAATGAAATAGCTAAATTATTTAGTGTTAAAGCTATTACTATTTATCGCTGGGAAAAACAAGGCCTTATAAAATCTCGTCGGCTTAATCCAAAAGGAAAGAAACTGTTTATAAAAGAAGAAGTTTTGAAGTTGATAGATAACAATAGACACATGGGCTCTACTGATATAAAACTTTTAGAAAATTGTAACAGCATAGAAGTTGGAACCAAGGCTAAAAATATCAAAATAATCAAAGAAAAGGGAGAATGTTTAATTCCAAAAACTTTAGTTATTACTATTGATATTTTTAATCAATTGTTAGTAGAAAATAAAATTTTAGATCCCTTAAACTATAATTGGTCTAAATTTGAAATCCCTGCCAAATATCAAAAAATAATTCTTGAAAAAATTAACCAAGGATTTAATAACAAACCTTTAGTTATTAGAAGTTCGGCGACCTGTGAGGATTCTCCTCTGTTGAGTTTCGCTGGTCAATATTCAAGCTTCCTCAATGTAAGAGGTGAAGAAAATATTATTAAAGCAATTAAGTTATGTTATCAGTCGCTATTTAGTGACAACGCCAAAATATACTCGAAAATAAACGGCATCAGATTGGAATATGAAAGTATGGCGATTGCCGTTCAAGAGCTGGCACCAGTAACGGTCGCGGGCGTAATATTTACCGCCGATCCAGTCAACCAAGATGATAAAAAATTGATTGTCGAATATACAGAGGGTTTGGGAGATTCCATAGTCAGCGGACACAAAAAACCAATCCTAAAAGAGATTGAGAAAACAAAAATAAATAATTTGAAAAATGTATTTTTGAAAAAGTTGTCAAAAATAGCATTAAACCTTGAAAAAGTATTTGGCAATCCTCAAGATATTGAGTGGGGATGGGACGGCCGGAATATATATATTTTTCAAAGTAGAAACATTACAACATTGGATAAACATCCCAAAACAATCAATTATACTTTTAACAAAAATAAAATTATAGGAATGGGAATTGTTGCTTGCAAGGGTATATCTAGTGGATTTTTAAAAATTATTAATAATATTGAAGATTATGATAAAATAAAAAAAGACGATGTAGTTTTAGTAAGATGTAAAACTGATATCTCGCTGATCAAAAAAATTCCACTTATTAATGCCTTAATAATAAGTGGTGGTATTCTTTCGCATGTGGCGGTGATAGCTAGAGAGTTTAATATTCCCTGTTTGGTAGAACCAGAAATAGTCAATGGAAAAATTGAGAGATATACAAATAAAGAAATCATTGTTGATGCAACAAAAGGAAAAATATTATTAACTTAAAAAAATATATGGAACTACAACTTTTTATTTACAAAAATATAGCAATACATTTTTACTACTCAAAGGATAGTATTGTAAATGGTCAAATAAATGTTGAGAATGTTTTTGTTTATTTTCCGGGATTACCACAAATAATTGATGGAGACTTTTTTATTAATAAAGTTAATAAAAACACCGCCTTCTTTAGTGTTTATTTTTCCGGAAGCTGGTTGAGTGGCGGCAGTTTTACCTACGAAAATTGCAAAAAAACAGTAGAGTTGGCAATTGAATTTGCAAAATATAAAAAGGGAATAAAAACTTTTGATAATAAGCAAATAAGTTGGGACTACAAAAATTTACATGTCATGGGGTATAGCTTTTCTGGTAATCCAGTTGTTTCTGCAAAAATATCAAAAACAGATGTAAAAAATGTTATTTTATTTGCTCCGCTACTTTTTTTAAACAAAAAAGAGGTTTCGGGGTATTTGCAAGACGAGAAAGCAATAAATAACTTTTACGGTTTTAATTTATTCTATCTAGAATTTCTTAGACGAGGTTATGGATTCGCATTTAGGGGAATAGAAAAACAAAGTTGGGATAAATACTTTTCTGGCGAAGACGCTAAATCTTTTATTGAAATGAATAATAATTATCCTAATATTCTTATATTCCATGGGAAATCAGATGAAAAAATTAATTGCACCAGCTCCACATTTTTCCAAAAAGAAAAGTATTCTAGGGCAAAAGTGTTTTTAATAGAAAATGTTGGCCATGATCTAAAAAAACTTTTTGATATAAACCAGATAAATAAACTAATCTAACTTTTTGATTATGAAAAAACGAATAGTATTTATAACTGATTGTACGGACACAGCATATAATGAACTAAGGGGAGTAATTTTAGATAACATTAAAAACGAAGAAATAATAATTGAACCCGTCGTTTCAGTCATTCCGTTTTCAATTATCAATGGAAATTTTGCTCTTCGTTTAATGGCCGAAGCTTATCCGGAGGGCACTGTTTTTTCTATAATACTTAATCCATCAAAAGAAAGACCCGCTCGATTAATCGGGAAAACAAAGAAAAAAGGCATTTATTTTATGGGAGCAAATACTGGTGTTTTTACTTGGTTTTTTAGAGATTTTGGCATAGAGGAATTATATGAATTAAATGATCCTGGGTTTTTTCCGTTTGGTGGGAAATATGTTCATGCTCCAACGGTAGCACAGATAGCAATGGGAAAACCACTAAATAAATTGGGGCATCTTTTTGATATTGAAAAAGTTGTTAAGCTTGATATTTCCGAAGGAACTATCGTGCATATTGATAATTTTGGGTTAATAAAATTTGTTGGCGAATTAACAGGATTAAACGAAGGAGATAAATTAAATGTTGATGTTAACGGAAAAACACTAAAGGTAGTTTATGCTAAAAGAATGATGGGTAGAGAAACTGGAGAATGGGTAATCTATCCCGGAAGCTCTTTCGGTTTACCGGAATTGGGCAAAGTGCGAGAAAATGGAGCTAAAGAATTAAATGCAAAAATTGGAGATATAATTACTTTTAAAAAGATTTAAGCCAGATTTAAACTTTCTAAAGAAAAAGCCCCTCAAGATTTTCATCTCAAGGGGCTGTGTGTTTAGCAGTTTGCAAGGTTTTCGGATCCCAACGGCAAAAGTATGGCCGTTACTTGTTGCCCGACTACTTTGCGAAAGAGCTGGAAATGCCGCTTATTATTGACTCCTGCCAAATAAACACCCTGTAACCTGTACAGAAGGTAGCAGTTCCAAACGAAGTGGACGATATCCAACGTTTTTACAAATATCGGATTTCTCAGATGAAATGGTAATGCGGAAAGAAATTCATCAGTGGTTATTGCAGAAAGTTTCTCGGCAAAGCTCTGAGGAATACCAACCGGAGCCATTTCACCGCTGAGTATTATCTGGCATTCGGGAAACTCCTTAGAGAAAAAGGATTGATACGCATTAACAGCTTGTTGTGAGATTGGTACGTCCCAGCCGTTTTTCAGAATCGTTAAAGTATCCTCTAACCAGACTACGAATCTCAGTTTATTTGATGATCCGTAAAGGATCTTCACCACTTCGACATACTGCTTAAGATATTCCTTGGGCTTTAACCCTACGAATGTCGAAAAGCAGATGGGCATACTGGACGAGATTTTTGTCGGGCCGATCGTATCAACAATTTTCCTCTGTTGCCTAAGCGACTGAATACTTCCCGAGAGATCAATCTTACCACCAATGGGTTGTTGCGTAGGAAAACATTCCTCCGTAACCCTATTTGAGCCTAAATCAAGTCGCTCAAGAATGACCGGGAACGGCAGATCGTTGAAATCCGCCATTCCCATGTCAGCAATGGTTACATTCAGACATTGGCGATTTAGTTTCGCAAAATCGATGAGTTGCATTTTACTGCCCTCCTTTTATAGAGACTCTAAGTCTCGGAAAAGATATTCTTATCGCTTCACGGACTTCCTCCAACGTCTCAGTAGCGACGGCTCGAGCACGCTTAGTGCCAGTAGCAAGAATGTCCCAAACGAGATCTGGTTGCGACACATAACATTGTCGCCGCTCCCGAATTTCAGCAAGTCTCTCGTTGAGTTTTCCAGTAAGTTGAGCTTTACATTCCTTGCATCCTCTGGCCGCGGTTTCGCATTCTTGGCGAACCAATAATGTATCAGTCGAAGCGAAAACTGACCAGTACTTGAACGCAAAGCATTCATCTGGGTGGCCCGGATCTTTACGGTATGCTCGTTTTCGATCCGTGACCATGTTGAGAATGCGGCGTTCTGTTTCTTCCGGCGAATGAGCAAACGCTACGAAGTTATCGAGGCTTTTGCTCATCTTGTTTGTTCCATCTGTGCCGACAAGTACTGGTACTTCTCCCACCAAAGGCTCGGGAAGTGCGAATACTTCCTTGCCAAAAACCCGGTTGAACGACCGTACAATTTCCCGCGTTTGCTCAATATGAGGCAGTTGATCTTGACCAACTGGTATTAGATCGGCTTTAAACGCGAGAATATCCGCGGCTTGCGAAATAGGATACCCAAGAAATCCGTAACTGATGTTCGTGACTCCGTAGGTTTTTGCTTCGTCTTTGACCGTTGGATTACGCTGAAGGCGTGGAAGTGTGACCAAAAACGAGAAATACATCGTCAATTCGGCAAGCTCTGGCACCTGCGACTGCACAAAGAAGGTGTTCTCTAGTTTGAGGCCAACACCGAGATAGTCGCACATTACCTCGAAAACATTACTCTCAATAGAGCTATAATTTTCGAGATGATCAGTGAGCACTTGGAGATCAGCGATGATAAAGAAGCAATCGTATTCATCTTGGAGACGAACGCGATCCTTCAATGTACCAACATAGTGTCCAAGATGTAGCTGACCTGTTGGTCTGTCACCCGTTAAGATTCGTTTCTTTTGTTGCATGACTTTTCTCCTTTTCTGTCTGTGCCTTGTCATTGCTGACGTGGCTGGGTTCGGTTGGAACGAGCTTGCGATACTCGACGGGATAGTCCCGACGCAACACCGCAAGCCATCTGCCGGCTTTTGCCCTTGAGACATCTTTGGTTTCAGCAAAAATCATCTCATAGGCAGCCGATGGACTACTACTTGCCTCCACAAGAGCGACAATGCTCTTGTTTTCAAGGATGCAAGCGCACCGTGCTTTGATTTCGTCTGACGATCGTTGCATAGCTTGTTACCTCCTTCTGTTTGTTAAAGAGCTGTTTCTAACAGGAAACTATTTCCTGATAATATATAAACTTACATTTTTTTGCTTAATTTGTCAATCTTTTTGCGCGACCTATTTTTATATGTCCAGGTCCATATAGATATTGACCACTTAGGTTTGTAGACTAATAACATCTTTTGTCGGCAATCGACCAGTTTGCCATTTGCGATAATAGGCTTCGGGAGTCAAATAATTCAGCGACTCATGAGGCCTTATTTTATT